>DASZAF010000017.1 GCA_035945435.1 Candidatus Saccharimonadales bacterium
ACATCTCGTCGGCCGAGTAGCTGATACGATCACTCGTTTTGGGTACGAAGAGGGATACTTCGTCGATGAAAACGAGGCAGACGTTTTTAATCACGAACTTAAATACATACTTGCCTCACAGCGTGCGGCTTTTAACTCGCCGGTCTGGTTCAACATCGGCGTTATGGACAGGGCACAACAATCGAGCGCCTGCTTCATTCTCAACGTTGAGGACGATATGCCATCGATTCTGCACTGGTACTATGAGGAAGGCATGATCTTTAAGGGCGGATCAGGTGCTGGTGTCAACTTGAGCAAGGTCCGTTCGTCGTACGAATCGCTTAGCAACAGCGGTGGCAAAGCCTCAGGTCCGGTCAGCTTTATGCGTGGTGCCGACTCAGTCGCTGGTTCAATCGCCAGCGGCGGTAAGACTCGCCGAGCTGCCAAGATGGTCATTCTAGACGTTGATCACCCGGATGTAGAGGAGTTCATCTGGTCGAAAGCTCGCGAGGAGCGTAAGGCCCGTGTTCTCGAACAGGCCGGCTTCGATATGAGTTTGAACGGTAAGGACGCTATCTCCATCCAGTATCAGAATGCCAACAACTCAGTTCGTGTGACAGACGACTTTATGAAGGCGGTCGTCAACGACGACGACTGGCAGTTAAGAGGGGTCACTAACGGCAAGATCTACAAAACACTGAAGGCCCGTGAGCTCTTCCGCGAAATCGCCGAAGCAGCTTGGGAGTGTGCGGATCCTGGCATGCAGTTTCATACCACCATCAATGACTGGCACACTACGCCGAATGTTGGTGATATCCAAGGCTCTAATCCTTGCTCTGAATACATGCACCTCAACAATTCGTCATGTAACCTCTCCAGTATTAACCTGCTGAAGTATCTCAGGAAAGATGGCACTTTCGATGTTGAAGCCTACGAGCACACAATCGACGTGATGTTTATTGCTCAGGAGATCCTGGTTGGTTACTCTAGCTATCCGACTGAGAAGATCGCTGAAACCTCCCGTGCCTATCGCCAACTCGGTCTTGGTTATGCCAACCTCGGTGCTTTGCTGATGGCTAAAGGGCTTCCCTATGATTCAGAAGAGGGTCGTGGGTGGGCTGCTGCCCTAACCGCCTTAATGACTGGTCGTGCTTACGCAACTAGCGCTCGTGTTGCTCACCGAGTTGGACCGTTTGATGGCTACCAGCGCGACAAGGAAGGTATGCTGAGAGTCCTCAGAAAGCACCGACAGGCTGTTTCGAGCATCAGCGCCGCATTGGTACCAGAAGACCTTCTCAGCGCAGCCGCAAGCTCCTGGGATGAGGCAGTCGAAATGGGCGCTAAGTATGGTGTTCGCAACGCACAAGCCTCATTGCTAGCTCCAACTGGCACTATCGCACTAATGATGGACTGCGACACAACCGGCATCGAACCGGACCTCGGCCTCGTTAAGGTCAAAAACTTAGTTGGTGGCGGTACAATGTACATCGTTAATCAGACTGTCCCGCGAGCCCTAAAAGTGTTGGGATATAGCCGTGAGGAAGCAGAAGATATCGTTAACTTCATCAATGAAGAGAAGACGATCATCGGTGCGCCGCACCTAAAGCCTGAGCATCTCGATGTTTTTGCCTGCTCGATGGGGGAGAATTCTATCCACTACCTCGGCCACGTCAAGATGATGGCTGCCGTCCAGCCCTTCCTCTCGGGCGCTATTAGTAAGACAGTCAATATGCCAGAAGATGTAACCGTTGAAGACGTTGAGCAGATTCACATAGACGCATGGAAGATGGGTCTTAAGGCTGTTGCTATCTATCGTGACAACTGTAAGGTTGCTCAACCGCTGGCGATGGCCAAGAAAGAAGGATCAGAAGGAAGTGATGCTACAGCGCAGGCAGCAGCCGAGAAGGTTATTGTAGCCGGACCGGCCGTGGCCAGAGATCTACCCCGCCAACGGCGAGCGCGAACGTACGAATTCCACGTCGCCGATCTAACTGGTTTTATGACGGTCGGGGAGTATGAAGACGGTTCACCAGGGGAACTCTTTATCAAGGTCGCCAAGCAGGGCTCTACCTTGGCTGGCGTAATGGACTCGCTGGCCCTCTCGATTAGTCACGGTCTACGGCATGGTGTCCCGCTGAGGGCCTACACCAAGGCATTCGTCAACCAGACCTTCGCACCAGCCGGTATGACCGACGATCCGGAGATTGCCACAACGACCAGCTTGATCGACTATATCTTCCGCCGACTAGCTCAGGACTATTTGAGCTTTGACGATCGGCTGGAACTTGGCTTGATATCTCCCGAGGCTTTCAAGGAACAGCAGCAGAGCCTTCTGGAACAGGACAGTCTGCAACCATCGGAGACTGTCAAGCAAGCCGTCCAAGAGCCGCAAGGTATCGAAAAGAGCCCATCTGAGAAAGCAGTCGATATGAAGCCGCTTAAGACCGAGGCCAATGCCCAGCTATGCTCCTCATGCGGCAACGTCATGCAGCGAGCCGGTACCTGCTTTGTCTGCACAACCTGTGGTAGCACCAGCGGCTGTAGCTAAACTCTTAATCCCGTCTGGTATAATAGTCGGTAATGAAAGTGATGGTCTTATACAGATCAAACTCGGAGTCGGATCGCCAGACGAGTGACTTTCTTCACGACTATGAGCGCCAGACGGGGAAGACTATTCAGGCTGTTAACGCCGATGATGTTGAAGGATCGCAGACAGCAGACCTCTATGAGGTTGTCAACTATCCGGCCATTATCGTGACAGCCGATGACGGTAGCCTGATCAAGATCTGGCAAGGTCCGCAACTGCCAACTATCAGCGAGGTCTCTTATTACGCCGCCACTAACGCTTAGTTGAGTTTTGCTAACAGGGGCAGTATAATGATGGGTAGATGCGTTCCGCGAGATGCGGATGGAGTGGTTATCAGCCACGAAGCAGTGGGAAGAAATTATGCCTTGAGCATGAGACTAGAACCCGCCGGGAGAGCCCGTCACAGCCCTGAACGAAGCGTCGAAGAGTCATCTCTTTGGAAACTGGATGGTACCGCCCGGAAAGTCACGGGTTCCAGTGTCAACGAGATGACTTTTTATGTAAATAAAGGGCAGTGACATGAGATTCAAGAAAGGCACCCGTAGAGCACCGATCGAGTACGAGAACGATCTCGTTAAGTACTGGCGTGACAATAAAACTTTCGAAAAGTCCGTTGAGATGCGGCCAAAGGATAATGGCTACGTCTTTTACGACGGCCCTCCTTTCATTACGGGCATACCGCACACCGGCACACTGCTTTCCTCGATCGTCAAAGACGCTGTCCCTCGCTACTGGACGATGAAGGGCAGGCGGGTTGAGCGTGTCTGGGGTTGGGACTGTCACGGTCTGCCGGCCGAAGTCTTCACTGAACAGAAACTCGGCATTAAAGACCGTCGCGATATAGGTACTAAGGTTGATCTCGAGACCTATGTCACCACCTGTCGTGACAACATGGTTCTAACTGGCTCTCTCTGGGAAGATACCATCGCACGGATCGGCCGTTGGGTAGACTTCAAAGGCGCCTACAAAACGATGGACAAGGAGTACATGGAGTCTGTCTGGTGGGCTTTTAAGAAACTCTACGAAGCCGGCAAGATCTACGAAGGCGAGAAAGTACTCCTTTACTGTACGCGTGACGCCACACCAATCTCGAAAGCCGAGGTGGCTATGGATAACTCGTACGAAGATGATACTGACCCATCTGTTTATATAAAGTTTAAGGTTAGGGGCGCAGACTATTACCTTTTGGCCTGGACGACTACGCCGTGGACTCTACCGGCTAACGTTGCGGTCGCCGTCAACAGCGAGCTTGAGTATGCTGAGGTTGAAGTTGACGGTGAAAAGTTTGTGCTTGCCAAAGAACTACTAGACAAAGTACTGACTGACGAGAAGCATCGTACCATACCGTATAAGATGCTTCGTACGATCAAGGGCAGTGAACTAGTTGGCCTGGAAGTTGAACCGCTTTTTGAAAGCAGAGGTAAGGGCGCGCACGTCGTCTACGACGAGAGCTATGTCAACCTTGGGGAAGGTACCGGTATTGTGCATTCCGCTCCAGCGTACGGCGAAGAGGACTTCCTAATGGCTAAGGCCGAGGGTATACCGATAGTCTCCAACATCGATGACAATGGTTTTTATACCTCAGGTGAGTGGAGAGGGGAGTATGTCTGGGATGCGAACAAGGAGATTGCCAAAGAGCTTCATAAACGGGGGGTGATCTGGAAGATTGAGTACGTCACCCACGCCTATCCGCATTGCCATCGTTGTGGCACTAAGCTGATGTATCGTGCCCATCCTAGCTGGTTTATGGACGTCGAAGGACAGCGCCAGAAGATGCTTGAACTCAATGGTGACATCAACTGGTTTCCACCACACATAAAGCACGGCCGCTTTGAAAAGACGGTCGAAAGCGCTCCGGACTGGAACCTGAGCCGAGACCGTTTCTGGGCCACCGCCATGCCGGTCTGGAAAGGAAAGGACAAGAGCGGTAACGAGCACATCAAAGTCGTCGGCAGTTATGCTGAGCTCGAAGAGCTATCAGGAGCTAAACTCAATGACTACCATCGGCCGTGGATTGACGATGTTACCTTCACAATCGACGGAGTCCGTTACAAACGTATCGACAAAGTGCTCGACTGTTGGTTTGAGAGTGGCTCAATGCCTTTTGCTCAATTTCACTATCCGTTCGAGAACGTTGAGAAGTTTGAGCAAGACTTTCCGGGTGATTTCATTGTTGAGTATGTCGGCCAGGTCAGAGCCTGGTTTTACTACCTTCACACTGTCAGCACGGGCCTCTTTAATAACCGGGCTTTCACTAATGTCATCGTAACTGGTACGGTCGCAGGCAACGATGGCCGGAAGATGAGCAAGCATTTCAACAACTTTACCGATCCGAATCTCTTGATGGATGAGTATTCGGCAGATGCGCTCCGCTTCCTGCTACTCGCGTCGCCAGTACTAAACGGCGAGGACTACTCACTCGTTGATCGAGACGTTGCTAATGTCGCCCGCAAATTAAGTATGGTCTGGAACATGTTCGACTTCTTTACGCTCTATGCCGAAGTCGATAAGTGGGAGTGGGATGGTAAGCTCGAGGATCCGAGCGACGATCTGTCCAACCCGCTTGACATGTGGATCGTCTCAAGGCTGCATCAATTAGGGGCTGAAGTAGAGAGATATATGGATGGCTACGATCTTCCCAATGCCGTTAAACCGATCCTTCCGTTCCTTGATGACGCCTCAAACTGGTATGTCCGTCGCTCAAGGCGTCGTTTCTGGAAGAGCGGCGATGATGCGGACAAACAGGCAGCCTACAAGGTCCTGCACTACGTGCTCGTTAAGTTGGCCCACATCCTTGCTCCGTTCGTTCCGTTTATGGCAGAAGAACTCTACCAGAAGCTCACGGGCGGGGAGTCAGTTCATCTTGAGGACTGGCCAGAGATGGGGCATGTCAACGAGTTGGTTCTGCAGCAGATGGCTGATATCCGGCTCGGGATCGAAGAAGGCCTGTCGCAACGGGCAAGTGCCGGCTTAAAGGTTCGTCAGCCGCTTAAGTCAGTGAAGCTTTACATCACTCATCTCCCGGACGACACTGATACGCTTGAGCAATACAGGCAGATTGCCCAAGAAGAGCTCAACGTCAAGGAGGCAGAGCTTCTTAAGGTCGTGGGCACACGAAAAATCACTGAGATAGACGTCAAAGTTACCGACGACTTGAAACGGGAAGGTCTGGCCCGTGAACTGATCCGCAGTATCCAGACCCTTCGCAAGGAATCAGGTCTCAACGTTGATGATCGGATCAAGCTTCGGGTCGAAACTGCCAAGGATGACGCTGTCATGGGACATGCTCTCAAGGAGTTTAAGGAAGTGATTGACAGTGAGGTACTTGCGGTTGGCCATCTTGCCAAAGATGATAAGGAACTGGCGGCCAAAGAATACAATGTCGATGGTCATGTGGCCAAAGTAGCCCTTCAGAAACATGCATAGCTGATCTTACTGCCAAAGATGAGTGGTTTGGACGCCGATCTATGCCAAAAACAGTGTCTTTACAGAGATGAGCTAATCTGGTAGGATAGAACCAATCAATTATTCTTAAGTTGGATCTTAGAACGTGAAAGCAGTAATTGAAGTCGGTAACAAACAGTACATTGTCGCCAAGGGCGATAAGATTGAGATTGACCTTTTGCCGGCTGGTACTAAGAAGTTGACCCTCGAACCGTTGATGGTTTTCGACGAGAATAATATCAAGGTGGGTACTCCTAAAGTGGATGGGGCAAAAGTAGAAGCTAAAGTTCTCGAAGAGAGAGTCTTGGGTGAGAAGCTCCAAGTTGTTCGTTTCAAAGCCAAGAAACGCGTTAAGAAGATTAGCGGTCATCGCCAAAAACACAGCCTGATCGAAATTAGTTCGGTCGCTTAACATTCCCAGATACATCAGCTAGGTGTCGGGTCTATCTTTAATATTCGTGCTCGACCTGTTACGATTAAGAGGTATAGAGCGTGAAATGAGGGCGTAAAAACATACACATGACTGCAAAAGTAATTGCCATCACCAATCAAAAGGGGGGTGTTGGCAAGACAACTACCGGGATTAACCTTGCCTACAATTTAGCCAAACGAGGTAAAAACGTTCTCTTGGTGGATTTCGATCCTCAGGGTAACGCTACAAGTGGGCTCGGTTTCAATAAACAGAGTCTGGCCCACACAATTGGTGATGTCGTAACAGGTAAGATACAGGCTCGTCAGGCAATTCTAACGACAGACTATGAACATTTGGCTCTTCTGCCGGCAACACCACACCTCGCCAATACTGAAGTAGAGATGACTTCTCAGGAGAACCGTTTTACGAGGCTCAGGCAGGCTCTGGAAAGCTTGGAGTATGATCTGGTACTGATAGATTGTCCTCCCGCTCTTAGTCTCCTAACAGTCAACGCGTTGGTTGCGGCTAGGTACTTGATATTACCAGTACAGGCCGAGTTCTATGCTCTGGAAGGATTAAGCCAACTCTTGGAGACTGTCCAACTAATTCGCCAGGGTGCCAACCAGAACCTAGAGCTTCTCGGGGTGGTCATGACGATGTACGACTCCCGGACGACTCTTTCTAAGCAGGTTTTTGATGAAGTTACCAAACACTTCCCAGATAAAGTCTTCCATACTGTTATCCCACGCAATATCCGCTTAGCCGAGGCGCCGAGTCACGGTGTGCCGGTGGCGGTGTACGATAAGTGGTCAAAAGGTGCACGTGCCTATAAGCAACTGGCAAAGGAGGTAGCTGAACGTGTCGGTTAAACGAGGACTTGGCAGAGGCTTTGATGCGTTGATACCAACGCACCTGATTGAAGATGCCTTTGACCCCACCAGTCAGCAAGATCAAAAGATCTCCCAAACAAAAGATATGTCTATCGATAAGGTCATGCCCAACCCTAATCAGCCCAGAAAAGAGTTCAATGAAGACTCATTGCAGGAACTGGCTAGCTCAATTAAGACTCATGGTATCTTGCTGCCGCTAATCGTGGCGCCCCATCGCTCGAAGAATGGCACATATATGATTATTGCGGGCGAGAGGCGCTGGCGAGCGGCTAAGATTGCTGGTTTGAAGAACGTACCGGTTCTGGTACGAAGTATCACCGACCAGCAGAAGTTAGAGCTGGCTTTGATTGAGAACCTACAGCGAGAGGATCTTAATCCCTTGGAGACTGCAACAGCCTATCTTAAGCTCCACGAGCAGTTCAACATCACTTACGACGAGATCTCCAAACGGGTGGGGCGGGCAATGAGCACCATCAGCAATAACCTACGCCTTCTCGGTCTACCTCCGGCTGCCAAACAGGCATTGATTGATAGACGAATAACTGAAGGCCATGCTCGGACTATTCTTTCTATTAAAGAACCGGATATCCAGCAAGAACTACTCGACTTAATCATCCAAAATGGTTGGTCTGTTCGGAAAGCAGAGCAGTTTGTTATTGGCTATCGTGAGGGTCGGAAGAACAAAGTAACCGCAGTCGCTAAGACGCGGGTTGAGAACGAATATACTGTGAACCTTCAGAAGCGACTTGGCACCCAGGTGACCATCAAGAATATGGCCAAGGGTGGCCAGTTGATGATCAGCTTCAAGAGCGACGAAGATCTCGCCCGGATCACGAAGCTACTGGGATCTTAGAAGAAGTGGACTTCATTGAGCGGGTAAACTCGAAGAACCATCTGCCCGATGATCTGGCTGCTCGGTACGGTACCTAGACCAAAGCGAGAGTCGTATGATCCGCCAAGTGCGCGGTTATCGCCACATACAAAGAACTGATCTTTCGGGACGACTTCATTGACGCTGCCTGCAGATGGAGCAAGATGAAGCCCGATTGCTTGGTTAACGTTGAAGCCTTTCGGGTTCTGTTTGTTAAAGACCGTGACGACGCCGTTCTTCACAACGACTCGCTCGCCAGGAAGACCGATAACGCGTTTAATGAGCTGTTCGGGAGATCCGCTTGGCCCAATGAGTGAACTGTTAAAGACGATGATGTCGCCACGCTTGGGGATATATGGGTGGCCTGTAATATCGGCAATGGTCTTCGGGATTTTGTTAATGATAAGCCGGTTGTTGTTTTGTAGAGTGGGCATCATGCTCGTTCCATCGACGTAATAGGACTGGAAGAGGAAGACGTTTATTAATACTGCCAAAACGACGACCGCAGCGATAAACGATACGACGGAGGCAAATCCTTTAAGGGCCACCATCATAGGTGACTGATTCGATGCCGCTTTCTCGTTAGCTTTCTTAGAGGCCTCAGCAGCCATTGATTCGTCTGATAACTTGGCTGATTCGTCGTCTTGGTTCTTGCTATTTTTTAAGTGGTCTTTAGGTTGTGGGGACTGGTCGTTGCTATCTTTCACCACCCCATCATATACTGCGATCTGTAGTTTGTCATCTCAGGTTGTTTTCAGGATGAAGTGGTCAACTAGCATTAATAACTGATAAGGGTTTGCTATAATACAAGCAAGTTTATGGACTTATTGCGATCTCGGACGAGTTTAAGGCGTTTGAAGCTAGGTGACCTATTCCACCTTCTTTTCAATTTGGGCCTTGCTGCCTTGGTCTACCTATTGGTTGCAGTCTGGCAGCTCTACACGCTTGCATTCATTCTTGTCATGATTAGCAAATGGCGAATCTTTGCTGTTCAACCGCGTTTCTGGTTTGCCAATATAGTAGCCAACCTCGTTGATATTATCGTTGGCCTAAGTGTTCTAGTCTTTATATACCAAGCCAGCTCAGCAGCGTGGCTGCAGGTTGTGTGGGCGGTACTCTACGCCATCTGGCTCACTGTCGTAAAGCCCCAGTCAGGGATACGCGGTGTTACTTTCCAGGCAGCTGTCGGACAGTTTGTTGGTCTGACGGCTCTGTTCTGGTATGCGAGTAGTATTCCTGACACGCTTGTCGTGGGCGGTGCATGGCTAGTCAGCTATGCTGCAGCCCGGCAGCTGATTAGTGCCTATGAGGAAGACCTTGTCGACCTCCTAAGTGCCATCTGGGCGTTATTTGTAGCCCAACTAACATGGTTCTTCAATCGTTGGGTCGATGTCTTTGCTTTCCCGCCATCTTCGAACGGTCAACCATCACACGCCTACTTTATCATTCCGCAAGCAGCCGTCGTTATGATAGTCGTCGGTTTTGGTGCTGCTCACTTTTATGATGCGGCTAAGAATAATAAATTGGGAAGCCGACGCACGAATTACACATTTGGTTTTACGGCTATCCTGTTGCTGTTGGTGCTGGTTGTCTCAAAGTGGAATAGTCTAACTTAAATTAAGAAGGGTAGGGTAGTACGTAGTGGCTGACGATAAGAACGAAGATTATAAGAACTGGATGCCGTCTCACAGTGACGAATCATCGCCGAGTGAAAACATGCACAACTTGATGAAGACGCGTTATGGCAAGCGATGGATTGTTTTGGGAGTTCTCATTTTCTGTTTTGCGTCAGGTTTTCTTGGAGCCTGGGCGGCCATTGAAAGTGGTTTTGTTCACTCAAGCAATGACAGCGCCATCATCGGGGGTAAACCTACCCTCATAACCCAACAGAGCCAGCTCTACACCCAGATTGCTCAGGAAGTCTCACCGAGCGTCGTCTCAATCAATACGACTCAGACGACTTCGACCCAGGACTTCTTTGGCTTCTCGACCGGCAACCAAACTTCGCAAGCCTCAGGTACAGGAATTATTATCTCTAAGAATGGCTACATTCTCACTAACAAGCATGTTATCCCAGACGGTACCACGTCAGTTAGTGTCGTCCTTAATAACGGCACCACCTACAATAACGTCCAAGTTGTAGCTAGGGATCCGGGGAACGACCTTGCTTTCTTAAAGATCAGCAACGTTAACAATCTTCAACCGGCTACTATTGGGGACTCAACAACCATCCAAGTTGGCCAGCAGGTAATTGCTATTGGCAATGCGCTTGGCCAGTTCCAGAACACCATCACCCAAGGGATCGTCTCTGGTATCGGTCGACCGATTCAAGCCTCGGACCAAGGTAGCACCAGCTCAGAATCACTCAACGACCTTATCCAGACTGATGCTGCCATCAACCCCGGCAACTCCGGGGGACCATTGCTGAATACCAGTGGCCAAGTGGTTGGCATTGATACGGCTGTAGCTTCCAACGCCCAAGGAATCGGTTTTGCCATTCCGATCAATGATGCCAAAGGCCTGATCGAAAGCGTCATTGCCAACGGCAGTATCAATGTCCCATTTCTAGGAGTTAGCTATGTACCACTCGATGGCCCAACGGCTCAAGAACTGAGTGCCCCGATTAACTATGGCGCGTATGTCTACGCCCAGTCAGGATCGAGTGCGGTGGTCTCAGGTAGCCCTGCCGATAAGGCTGGTATTAAGCAAGGTGACGTCATCACACAGGTGAATGGCACCAACGTGACCCCGCTGAACTCACTCTCAGCCCTTCTGACCCAGCACAAGCCCGGCGACAATGTTAATCTGACCGTTTACCGAGGCGGTAAGACGATGACGGTTAACGTCACGCTCGGAACTTATCCATCCTCGTAAAGGTTTAGAGGAGTTGAAAGGTCAGAATGAGCCCTTCGCGACTCAAATATTTGAATGATTTGTTCTTAGCTTCTTTGATGATTGATTTATGCTGTGAGACATCTGCTTCCAGGAGCAGATAACCTCCATGCTTGAGCGGGTGATTATCAAGAAGGTCCTCGATAAGGGCTAAGCCGTGGTTACTGGCAAAGAGTGCGATCCGTGGTTCGAAGTCAGTCTCTGGGGAACGTCTGCCGAGTCTATCGACGTAGGGGAGGTTAGCTAAAACAAACTTGGCTGAAGGTCTCTTTACAGGTTGTCGTATGTCTCGCTTGGCGTATCGAACTTTTGCTGAAAGGTGTAGAGCGTTTTTTCGCGCAATCCTGAGCGCTTTCTCATCAATGTCCCATCCTACGACGCGCAGCTTGGGAAACTCTAAGGCGGTCGTCACGGCGATGCACCCCGAACCTGTACCTATATCTATAACAACGTCATCTTTTTCCATGGGCAGCTTTGCTAAAGAGGAGATAAAAGCTTCGGTTTCTGCTCGAGGGATCAAAACATGACGGTTAACGTAAAACTCTCGTCCGTAGAACTCTTTTCCTTCGACAATATAAGCGAGTGGCTCGCGCCTAAGGCGCCTATCGAGCAGACGCTTTAAGTACTGCTGTTGTACGTGGTCGAGAGCTAGCTCGGGATGAGCAAGGAGAGTGGCTCTATCCTGCCCGGTCACATAACTTATCAGAAGTTCAGCATCAAGGTGCGCCGAGTCAATGCCCACACCTTTAAGCTTTCGACTGGCCTGAGTGAGCCAAGCACCTACTCTCATGCATTTAATCCTGGCTAACGAGTTCATGCTCGGCTACTTGAAGACGCTCGATAATATCGTCGATGTCGCCGTCGAGAGCGCCAGGCAAATTGCTTCTACTGTAGCCGATCCTATGGTCGGTAATACGATCTTGTGGGAAGTTATAAGTACGAATCTTTTCTGATCGATCGCCGGAACCAATCAGACTTCGTCGTTTGGCAGCCTCTTCCTGCTGTTCCTTCTCGATCTTCATGGCATAGAGACGTGAGCGGAGAACTTTGAGGGCTTTCTCTTTGTTCTTAATCTGTGATTTTTCGTCTTGGCACGTTACGACAATGCCGGTCGGCATGTGTGTAATACGGACTGCGGAATCGGTTGTATTGACTGACTGGCCACCGTGGCCACTCGAACGATAGACGTCGATTCTCAAGTCGTTCGGGTTGATCTCGACTTCGCTCTCCTCAACTTCCGGCATAATCGCGACCGTTACCGTAGAGGTGTGGATCCTGCCGCTTGATTCGGTAGTCGGCACACGCTGAACCCGGTGAACGCCGGATTCAAATTTCAACTGGCGGTAGGCATCCTCGCCTTTAATATCGAAGATAACCTCTTTAAAACCACCAACGTCAGACGGGCTTTCCGAGATGAGCTCAACCTTTAGATTGTGACGCTCACAGTAGCGTACGTACATGCGGTAGAGCTCAGCGGCAAAGAGGGAAGCCTCGTCGCCACCCGCCCCAGCTCGTATCTCAGCGATAACGTTCTTCTGATCGTTCGGGTCTTTAGGGGTAAGAAGTTCAGATAGTTTTGCGCTCAACTCAGACTGCTTTGTTTCTTGGGACTCAACCTCGTTTTTAGCGAGTTCGGCAAGCTCAGGATCTGAGTCTCCGAGCATCTGTTTAGCTTCTTTGAGCTGTTCAGAGACTCTCTGGTAGGCATTGAATGTCTCACGAATCTCTTCAAGTTCGTTCCGACGTCTATTCTTAGCGGCAAAGTCAGGGTCATTAAAGGCGTTTGGCTGGGAGATAAACGAGGTTAACTCATCAAATTCGGAGTTTAATTTCTCGATATCGATTTGAGGGAGAGCCATCAGCTTTAAAAGCCCCTTTTGCGGCGCAAAACCTTTAACTATCTAACTTTTGGCAGACGCTTTGCTAGTTTCTGACTTCTTTTCGGCTGAGGCAACTTTCTTAGCTTTCAGTGAGGCAACTTTTTTGGCTTTGCCAGCTACCTGGGCGCGCTTGCTCGAGGCAGCTGCCTGTCGAGCTTTGAAACGATCGACGCGGCCTTCTATATCGATCAACTTCTCCTGCCCGGTATAGAAAGGATGTGATGCGCTCGAGATGTGGATCTTGATAAGAGGGTAGGTATTACCGTCCTCCCAGGCGATTGTCTCGGACGATTGAGCCGTTGAACGCGTTAGGAACGCAAAGTCAGCCGTTTCGTCTTGAAAGACAACCAGGCGATAGTCTTTTGGATGTAGATCACTTTTCATAACTGGGGTAATTGTATCTGTTTTTAAGGGGTTTGTCAAAAGGATAGCTCGCTCGAGTCGCCAATCTAGACTCTTCAAGAGAAATGTGCTAAAATTACCTCTAATATCAGCGAAGCAACGCGCTTAGTAATCCTCCCGTTGAGAGAGCGGGCGAGAGCGCGTGAAGGAGATAAGGATTCATGGCAGTAACTATTGATGTTAAGGAGCTCCTTGCTACTGGAGCTCACTTTGGCCACAAAACCAGCAGATGGTCACCAAAAATGGCCCCGTATATTCACAGCAAGCG
>DASZAF010000018.1 GCA_035945435.1 Candidatus Saccharimonadales bacterium
CACAGACTGCTTAATCTGCAGTGGGGTATATTCAGTGATCGGTATCTCCCGCTGGGCACCAATCAGAAGAACGACACCACGCGCGTGACTGACCGAGATAGCAGTAGTTGCATTTCGAGCAAAGAAGAGCTTTTCGACAGCCATAACATCAGGTTTGTGCTGATCGACGATATTCGCCAACTCATTATAGAGAGTCAGAAGGCGAGCGGGGAGTTCCTGATGAGCGGGCGTTCGAATAACTCCGGCATCAATCATCCTTGAGTTCTTGGTCCCCGTTTCGATAACCCCAAAACCGAGAATACCTGTCCCTGGGTCGATACCAAGAATCCGCATAACTTCTCCTAAGTGTCTTTAATGACGAAATTAGCATGCACGTTGGTGACATCGTCGAGGCCATCGAGCGCATCCATTAGATTCATCAGTTTACGTTCGGTTTCAGAGTCGCTAATCTCTATGGTGTTCTGAGGCACGTACGTCAATTCCGCTTCCCTGATCTCCAGCTCTTCCTCGCTCTCCAGCGACTTCCTGACGGCAGCCAATTGTTTCGGGTCGGTGTAGATCACCAATTCGCCGTCTTCCACTTCAGCATCTTCCGCTCCGGCATCGATAGCGGTGAGCATAGCTTCATCCGCATCACCGTTAAAACCGACCCGGATAACGCCCTTCCTTTGGAACTGGAAAGCGACTGCCCCGCTTTCGGCAATATTGCCCCCGTGTTTACTGAAAGCTAGACGGACTTCTGGGTAGGTTCGGTTCTTATTGTCGGTTGCACATTCTACGATAATGCCAGCCCCACCAGGTCCGTAGCCTTCGTAGGTGACCTCCTCGATAATGGCTCCACCCAGTTTACCTGAGCCACGGTCGATGGCCCGCTGAATATTGGCGTGTGGCATACTGGCTGCTTTGGCCTTATCGATGGCTAGTCTCAAAGCAAAGTTGGTCTCAGGATCATCACCGCTTCGAGCAGCAATGGCCAACATATTACCAAGTTTGGTAAAGATAGCACCCTTCTGAGCGTCCTTGGCGCCCTTCTGGCGTTTGATGGTTGACCACTTTGAATGACCCGACATAGTAACCCTAGTATATCATAATCACCTCTGTTAGCAAGGTCACCTGGGAGACCCATGATACTATGTTGATGTGAAAGCGAGCTTACGATTTTTGCTCCTTGCCAACTACCTAAACCTGCTCGGTTTCGCTATGTTCTCGCCGCTTTACGCCCTCTTCGCCCTACGCATCGGGGCCCAAGTCTTTCAGACGGGAGCCGCCTGGGCTACATACACAGCCATCGCCGGCTTGATGATTATCATCTTTGGCAAGATGGAAGATAGCTTCAAGAAGAAGTACGAGTTGATAGTGATCGGCTACTTTTGGTTAGCCGCAGGAGCACTCTCTTTCTTGCTAGCTAAGAGCCCGACCAGCCTCTTTGTGGTACTCGGCTTCAATGCCATCGGAGCAGGCATCCTGGCGCCTGCCTGGAAAGCAGCCTACACCCACTTTCACGACAGAGGCAAGGAGGCCAGTGAATGGTCGTTCTTCGACGGCGGCAATATGCTTATCACAGCCGTAGCCGCTTTGGCCGGAGGTTATATCGTCAAGCGCTATGGTTTCCATGCGATCTTCGTCAGTATGTTTGTCATTCAGGTAGTAGCCGCCCTTGTTTCAATCAGGCTTGTCGGACTAATGAGAAAGAGCAGTTACTGAGATTGCTATTTACTATGTTGTTGCATATACTTCAGGGTAATACGCGATGAAACACAGAAATCCAATTGCAGTCCTGATCTTCAGTATCATCACCCTTGGTATCTATGACCTCTTTTGGCTGGCCAAGACCAAGAAAGTGCTCAATCGCGAGACAAGAGTACACACACCTACCCTCTTCCTGCTATTCATCCCCTATATCGTCATCGCTATCGCCATTATCGTTGCGATTGTGATAGCCGTTCACAGCGGTTTGCATCCACAACCCAACATTACCTGCAATAACCTGCAGCCAGGGCAAGTCTGTAGCGCAACGACAAGTAGTAACCCGGGCGCTTCGATTGCCATCTTTATCATTTTGATACTTGGCTCCCTTCTCATCATCCCGGTAACTTTCTGGTGGTTCTATAAGTATTCGGAAGCAGTCAATGAGTATACCCGAGGCGAAGTAACAACGGTTCTCTGTTTCATTCTTCTTTGGCTGCTTCGGTTTGTCGGCATGGCTATCTTGCAGGACAAATTCAATAAGCGCGACCTAGCACCAAGCACTGGCGGAGGTTTCCAGCAGCCCGCCTACCAACAGCCACATGATGGGGGTTGGCAACAGCCAGAACAACCAGGACAACCAATGCCACCGCCAACTAGTCCCCCAGCCCCAAACCCGCATGAGTCAAACAGTGGCTATCCATCTGTCTATGTACCTCCGGCTGATCATCAGCCACAGGATCACAATCAGCCCCCGTTTAATCAGTCCTGACGGGCAGCGTAGATACTATCTACGTATTCAACGTGCTGAGGATTCGTCGGGTCAAACTTACCCCTCGACAGGTATTCGAATATTTCAGCGGCCGTCTTGCCCGCAGCTCTCTGCTCAGCCAAATAGGCGGCCATCCGTTTATAGCCGACGTAGTAGGAGATATCTCTGGTGAAGATGGCTTGTTCTTCTGCATCTCCGTCACCACGACCACCTCGGTAGATACGATCAACATGGGCCCATACTACCGGCACCAACTCTCCAGCAGTCATCGTAAGATCACCTCGAAGCCGGTTGCGAATCAGTTGGCGGGTGTAACTTATATCAAAGAGCTCTTGCCTGGTGCGCCGTCGACCATCAATTGTCCCGAGGGCCAAGGCAATGTCTAGGTATCTGTCGTAGGCTTTATCTGGAAGAGTTCCAAGCAAGGCCTCTTCAGTCAAGATGCCGAGCCCTTCTTCAGAGTCAATATAGCCAGATAACCCGATAGCTAACCGACGGTCGTCTTGAGCATAGCCATTCTTGCTTCGAAGGCCGTGTGTAAGCAGTTCGTGACCAAGCAGCCCTACAACTTCACCTGCAGTGGCCGGTCGACGTTGAGCGGCAATCTTTATCAGCTTCTTACTTGGTACAACAGACATCGCCGTCTTATTATGGAGTGCGACTTCCCAGTCATCCCACTCACTGCCTTCGTTGGTTCTGAGCCACTCAAGAGCGTCAGAAAACACTCCCAACATATCATCCGGACCAAATTCTTCTTTTCCTGCTCTGTTAACAAGATCAAAAATGGGTTGATATTTCTCACGAACAGCCTGACCATACTCTCGAATTGCTTGACGTTCGGCCAATAGATCTGAGGTTCCAATATCTTCGGCACTACCGCCCAGAGATTCGATGATCGGCCTATACGTATCAAGCAGGAAGCGCACCCGCCCCTGTGCAATGCGATCAGACCCTTCGAGCTGCTTAAGCAACCTGTATTCCCCGAGAAGCAGACGAGCCGCTTCATCACGATCCGGCTCACCATAAAGCTCTATTGAAGCGTCGGTAAAACGTTTCGCCCATAGGGCACGATGCTCTGGCTCAGCGTAGACTGCCCTCTCTGCCGTATCAACAAGATACTCCTTGGCAAGATCTGCTGCGCAACCTTGCTCCTCAAGAGTACCTTCAGGTGCTGCCCAGAACTCAGCCTGCCGAGCGCGGTTTGTTGCTCCATATTCGCAGACAGCAGCCAGTAGGCCCCCATAGGCCAAGGTTTGTGCCCCAGTGCCAGCGTTTTGTGGCCGGATCGACTCTAAGACAAGTACGTTGGGTACTTCAGACATGGCGTTACCATAACACAAACACGTGCTGATAGAAATTGCTTATGCTTGCAGTTTTACTTCTCTGCGCTTTACTTGATGTACATGCCCGAACAACTCACACCAGATCCAGAGGGAAGGGGCATCGAACGGCGAATCGTTGTCGACCATGAACGTGTTGAAGAGGTTTTGGGTACACTCGTTCGTGCCTACGATCGTGAGGATTACCCATACTGCCTCGATAGCACACGCGTTCCTCAAGACCATCGTCATATGCCGAAGAATCTTGCACTGGGGACAAAAGAACATGCCATGTTCCTCTGGACTTCATGCTACTACATGCGTGGCGGGGCAAAGTCCGTCCCAGTCATGCAGCAGCTGGCAAGAGTTTATGAAGAGGCCCCAGACCTATTCGACCCAGAGATAGCCCGTGCCGTTCCGCCAGTCGTTATTGCTGACCTGCTCGAGAAACATGGTCTTGGATTCCAGCGTATGGTAAGCGAACTCTGGGTTGAGAATGCTAGTCGTCTCTACACATTGTATGAGGGGGACCCTCGCAAGGTTTTTGAAAACGTACATACTTACGAGGGTGCTTCAAAACGTGTCAAAAACGACAAAAGAGGCGGAGGATTCGTTGGCTTTCAAGAGAAGATGACCAGCATGATCCTCTATTACCTAATGGACGAACATTTAATCGATGAGTTCGACTTCCCATTGCCTGTCGATCTCCACGTTTTAAGAATCAGTATTGCTAACGAGATGGTTCGTTTCGAAGGTTACGGTGAAGACGAGAACGTTCTGAGTGACGAACTCTTAGCTGTGCTTCGCAAGATTTACTACGACTACACGAAAGCTCACGGCATAAGTACTCTACGACTGTGCAATGCGGTCTGGCTATATTCACAGGCTCTCTGTGGCTTACAGCCAGGCAACATCACGATCGAGCCAGAAGGTAGAGAAAACCGCAGAGGGCGAGATACTGTTTTGGAACCACTACCGATCGACATGAACAGCGAGAGACAGCGACGAGCGTATGAGAGATCATGTGGGTCGTGCGCCATCCAGGCGACATGCAGATGGAACGTTCCTAGCAGTCAGTACTATATCCAAGGAGGTCTGGCCCGACGTGGTAAGCGCAGGGAGTTCCCTCCCCCGGGAGGCCAAGAATCACTTATATCGTTCGGTGAAGCGCATGAATTGGCTAGATCTTCAACTTAATCCTAGGATTGACGTATAGGATTTGATTTAATATAAGCGTGCTTGGAATAATCACCTTTTCGCTAATATTCATCATTGCCATAGTCGCCGTAATCTGGGGCCTACGACGATCGCCTAAGACGTCACCCAAAGAACAGAACGGTCTCTTCCGTGGAATGGCGGTGCGCATGGTAGTCGCACTCATAGTCCAGTTCTTTGTCGGCCTGACTGTAAACCTGTGGGTTACTGTGCCTAAGTCTCATCCTGGCGCAAAGTCTTCAGACTATTTCGCCGGGGTCTACAACGGCGTCCAGTGGGCCTTAGCACACAGCGGTATCGGCTTCCTGGCCTTGCACGTCTTAATCGCTATCCTGTTGATCATCTTCTCAACCGCATTCTTGATCGCCGCCATCCTCAAACAGAACCGTTTCTGGATAAAGGCGTTTGCCCTCGGGGATTTCTTCATCATGTTAGCTTTCTTCAACGGAGCCAGCTTCCTCAACTATGGCGAGCAGTTCAGCTCACTGTTGATGGAGATATTTTTCGTCTGTTCCATATCTACGTTCCTTGCCACTCTCTATATAACCAAGCCAGCACAGAAGCCGGGATCAAAGAAGACTAACTGGATATAGGGTATTGCTGCGCCGTAAGTCTCCGGCCTTCCACATCATCTGTCAGGGAAGGTAAGACATGATTGGCGCTGGCTTTACTTGGGTCTTAAAAGCGACCGTTGCGATACACCAACTACCCGACGATGAAGCGAGCCAGTTTCCTGCTTCGGCAGACTGTGAGCTTGGACGGTAGACGACTATTTGATTGCCACCACCGCTTGCGCTATTGACGCTCTTCGGTTCATAACCCCATCCAGCGGGGGCGTGGCAAAGAACGTACTGGATTCAATGTCACAGTAGTACGAGACCAAAAACTCTTCTGTAAGCGTAGAGGTATAGCCTAGCGAACCAACGGAACCTGCGGCAGTCCCCGTAAGGTCAGACGGACTGCCGTCAGTGCCAGCCATAATACCGGAGACCTCTTGGACCAGAATGCCACCGGCCAGCGTGTTGACATGATTGGTGGTCACAGTTATCGTCGGTTTTCGGCCAACGTCGGCGGTAGGAGTTGCCAATATGTAGATCGCCAGTTCAGCGTTAGTTCCCGCGCTTTGCTCAAAGTCAGTAAGCCTCGTAAACGAGTTACCTAGGTCATCCTTGACGCTGGTGATCGAATTCGAACCGGAGACATTAACCTGGACATAGGCAATGAGCGTCGAACCTGACGAACAGTTGCTGGCAAGTGTGACAGGATTGGCTTCGATTGCTGTCCCGATATGACATGGTGCTACCGCAGACTGCAGCACCTGCCATTTCACATTGTTTGGTTTGATGACCACGCAACCTGCGGCCCACACCGCATTACCACCTCCGGTTGACGTAGTCGTGTAGTCAAACGTGCTGCTTGCGGCTGCAGATAACTGGTAGCCTGCTGTCGTATAGGTATTCCCCATCGATCCGAGATTGACCCACGGTGCGGAAGGTTCGTTTGTCTGGAGGGCATAGCCAACCGAACAACCGAAGACGAATCCTGAAGGTGCACTGGTGGCTCCAGTGTTACCTGAAGCAAGACTTGAGCTATTACCACTTCCATTAGCCACTACGCCATCGAGTAATGGGGCGTTGCCAAGTCCTGACACTTCACATCCGGCAATTGATGCAAAGTTACCATTCACAAAGTTGCCGCATTGGATATTTGTAATCCCAGAGGGAATGTTGGGGATTAGCCAGATGGCCTCACCGACCGATTGGCTGCTAACATCCGGACTCTGCGAGAATTGTAGAAGTGTGGTACCCGGCCATGTGACGCCGGGCGAAGTTCCGATCGTCGGAGACGAAAGGGGATACATAGATGCGCCCGCATTATAGTCGGTGACACAGACAACAATCGTATTGCCTGCCGTGGTCGCAGACATAGTGGCACTGGTTGCGAACGATGCCCCGCTATTGAATGTCTGAACAACCTGCATCAGTTCCCCAGCGCAGCGCCGAGGTAGATCCATTTGCTGATCGACGCAATATACTCAAAGGCGATAACATCCACAAGCCCGGCAGTCGTTGAAAGGATCGGCTGGCCAGTGGTGCCGAAGTCATATTGGGTACCCCAAAAGACACCGAAGCCTCCCCCGCTCCCTTGAGTGATCCGGAAGCGTATGACCTGTCCATCAATAGGGTTAGATGGGTTAGCGATGGTCCAGCCATTAGCACTCAGAGTTAGGTTGAAGGCATTGGCGGTCCTGGCATTGACGGCGACAGAGCCGGCTGATTGGCTGAGTGTAGCAGCCGCTGGGGCCAAGTAACCCGTAAAGGTTGCCCCTGCTTCCATGGCTACACCGCTACTGGTGGTTAGACCACCAGCTTGGGTGATAGCTGTTGGTTGGATAGTGCCATCACTATTGAGAGAGACGCTCAAGAAGCCGTTGAGAACCGTCCCCCAAGCACCGCTGTCTCCTCCTGGAACCGGTAGACGAGCTGTCATCCGTCGATACCCATCCTACTCTTGCCAAAATCTACTATCCCAATGAATAATATTTACTCTATTGTACGTGATACAGAGTTATTTTACCTGGTCGATTTTGAGGCTACAAATTCAGCATAGGCTTTATCAAATTTATCAAGTATTTGTTCTGGGGTCCCGTCATTGCCCACGTTGGCGCCCCACCATTCCGGAGTTATTTCAATGCCGGTAGCTTTCTGGACAGCAGTCACAGCTGCGTTTATGTCGCCTTTATATAGTTGACTTGCTTTCGGAATCTCTCCATCCATAATGAATCTCCCCTATATGTACACAGTATAGCAAACGAAGGAATTATCTCTGGAGGGCCGTATTAGTTAGTGCCCTTAGAACAGACTACTTCTTTGTCTTATCTTTCTTGTTGTCACGCTTTTCTTTTTCGACAATCAAAAACGCTCCCAGGAAAGCACCGAGCGATAGTGGGATTACATAAAGTTTATTGTTAACAAAGCTGACTATGCCAAGTGCGCTAAGCAGATAGATGAATGCACTGTATATCCCGGCTTTTACCGGTTCGTGCTTCGTAACAGAAAAGGTGTACAGAGCAAATACCGCGTCTAAAATTAATGCGACGAAGAATAACAATATGCTGTAGCCAAGATTCAAATGATTCATTATCTCGGGGTCAAAATTTCTATGGAGGGCCCAGTGGGGCTCGAACCCACGACACCCTGCTTAAAAGGCAGGTGCTCTAACCAGCTGAGCTATGGGCCCACGCGTACACTTGAAAAGTAAAGCATAATACTCGAGAAAAGGCAACGAATTAACAGGGGTGCTACTCTTTTTTGCTCCTTTTCGACTTATGCCCATGCACAAAGTAGAGGGAGAAGATACCATACGCAATGCCGGCCACGATAATCCACCCCTCCCAATCAGCAATAAAAGTGATGTACTGGGATAAGTTTGGAATTGATTTAGGAGCTATACTGGCCAGATCGCCAGAGAGGATCGCTAGTAAAACAGCGACGAAAAGTATTGCACCTGCGAGCTGCCTAGTTCGAAAGTGATCCTTTGGGACGGCCAACCATGCCACGGCAACTGGTATCAGAGTCAGGGCAATGTGGACGAGAACTGCGGGCTGGTTAACGTCGTGAAGAAAGCCGTGTGCACCAAGCCAATTAGCAACCGGAACCTCGACTATACCAGCCATCAGCGAACTAGCCAGCAAAATGAAGATCTGAAGACCAGCCTGCTTCTTGGTTATGAACTGTAAGACGGCGATCAACCCCGTCCCGCCAAGGACGATGATGTCGATAGGCATAGGCATATTGTAGCACTGCCCAGCTAAGGACTTGCTTAAGCGCCGATGCGATCTTTTTTCTGCTTACGCTTGGCATTCAGCTCGATGTATTCGATCACCTTCTCGGCGACATTCCGATGACAGACTTCCTCTGGCGAGCGCAGGCTGGCAGAAGAGTTGACCTCCATGACCAGTGGCCCTCGCTTGGAGCGAAGCATGTCGACACCACAGATTGGCAGACCCATAGCCTTAGCTGCTTTGATAGCAATGTGACGTTCTTCGTCGGTCAGTTTGACTGGCTTGGCAACGCCGCCCTGGTGGGTGTTTGACCGGAAGTCCTCGTCAAGGTTCTGTCGTTCAAAGCTGGCCACCACACGATTGCCAACCACGATTGCCCGGACATCAGTGCCGGCCGATTCGGCCACGAACTCCTGAACAACGAAGTTAACGCCTTCAACGTAGAAGGCCTGCATAACTGCCTTGGCCGCCTTAGCGGTCTCGGCCAGCACAACACCGTTGCCATGTGTACCCTTCGCCACCTTAATAATCAGTGGTGGCCCGCCTGCACGCTCGATCAGGTCCTCGAACGAGGCGGTCTCACGGGCAAAGAGGGTTTTCGGAATATCTACGCCCGCTCTGGCAAGTAGCTGGTACGAACGAAGCTTGTCGCGGCTGCGATTGATAGCGATCGAACTAGCCGTCGTGTAGACACCACGCATCTCGAACTGACGAACGATGGCCGTTCCGTATTTGGTATATGACTGAGCAATACGGGGGATGACAACATCAAAGTCACTGAGCTCCTCGCCCTTATAGCGTACAACCGGATTGTTTCGTTCAACGGCTATGTAGCATTCTGCATAGTTGATAACACGAGCATCATGGCCACGCAGAATAGCCTCTTCTTTGAGGCGTTTGGTACTGTAGTTGCCAGGTCCTTTGGAAAGAATAGCTATCTTCATATCAAGTACCTCTATTTAGTCTTCTTGTAGATACGGCTTCTTGGCCTGTTTAGCTTCATAATCTCGTAGTTTCTGCCAGTCGTCAAACCCAAGTGGGGGCATCTCGCTGAAGAGACCTCGCTCGTCAAGCGATGCATCAACGAGAAAATGTGAGTGAAGCGTTCGCCTCCCGATAAGCACCGGGAACGAGAGAGTTGATCTGTCGTTAAGACTAACCGGTGTTAGGAAGTGAACACCACCTACTTTCAGTTCAGCCGTTACGTAGTAGCGCCGCTCGACACCACCGTTTGAGCTACGAACCTTATGTTCAGTGAAAGCGGTCGTTCGAACCGTCTCAGTCCCGCCTGTCTTCGTCTTGAGTCTCTTTGTCTTGGGGATCTCAAAGACCAGCTCATCCTGCCCTCCAGCATTTATCTCGACATGAATATTCTCAGCATGAATCGAGCTACTAGCGGCCCCCGTATCAACTTTGGCCAATACCTCAACAATCCCAAGCGATGGGAAAGAGACGAGCGCGTGACGGCCAATAACAGGCAGTTGCTTGTTCTTGCTGTGAGGTCGAGTTGTAGCCATGTTCGACTCCCTTAGTGATAACTGTTGTTTTTATTGGTGCCCACTCAGACTTTTGGTGATGCCTATTATAATATAAAAGAGCTTATGTAGCAATATATTACTTGAAGAACCCTCTTCGTCCGCCTTCGTGGTCGAAGTTCTCGAGCAGCTCTCGCTGGTGTTTTGACAGCTTGGTCGGCGTATCAACGTGAAGGGTAACGATGTGGGCCCCTCGAACATCGCCGCGAATATGAGGTACACCGTGACCACTCAACTTGAAATCGGTACCACTTTGGGTGCCGGGTGGAACTTTCATGGTGACCGTGCCATCGACCGTCTCGACTTCGATCTCT
Source organism: Candidatus Saccharimonadales bacterium (assembly GCA_035945435.1). Taxonomy (NCBI): domain Bacteria; phylum Candidatus Saccharimonadota; class Candidatus Saccharimonadia; order Saccharimonadales (SeqCode); species Saccharimonadales bacterium (SeqCode). The sequence goes on from DASZAF010000018.1 coordinate 10,626, forward strand.
GTACCGAGAGCAGCTTCTACCATGGTTACATGTTCTTCGGATAAGATCAGGTCGCCTTCTCTGGTGAATTTCTTGTGTGGTTTGACATGAATGATTACGTAGAGATCACCTTTATCACCTTGGGCGACGGCTTCGCCTCGTCCGGTCAACCTAATTGTTACACCGTCGTCGACACCAGCAGGAATCTTCCTCTTGATCTCTTGTTCACGCCGTTTGGTACCCTTGCCATGGCAGACAGTACAGGCTTTCTCAGGCACCTTGCCCGAGCCTTTGCAGGTTGGGCAGATGGTAGTCTGCTGGATCTGACCAAAAAGGCTATTTACTACTCGGGTTACTTGACCCGAACCCTTGCAAGTCTCACAGGTCTTCATGTCATGACCCGGCTCTGCGGTCGTCCCTTTACAGTGCGGGCAGACGTCCTCGATATTGAGCCGCAATGTCTTCTCAGCTCCGAAGATAGCCTCCTCGAACGTAAGGGTCAGTTCAGTCTGAATGTCATTGCCACGCTGTTGGCGGGAACGCCCTTGGCCGCCGAAACCACCCGCACCGCCAAAGAAACTACCGAAGATATCGCCAAGACCGAGATCACCAAAATCAAAGTTTATATTTTGGCCCTGACCACCGAAGTTAAAACCCTCAAACCCGTTACCAGCATCGCTCGAACCAACACCAGCATGTCCGAACTGGTCATAGCGCTGGCGCTTGGAGGAGTTAGAGAGAACCTCATAGGCCTCGTTGACTTCTTTGAATTTGGCTTCGTCGCCACCCTCTTTGTCGGGATGGAACTTAACGGCAGCTTTGCGAAACGCCTTCTTGATTTCGTCGGCAGAGGCGTCCTTGTTTACCCCAAGGACTTCATAGTAGTCTCGTTTTGCCATTGCTTAGCTCACCTTACCACACTCGCGCAGCCGTTTCGCATTATGATTATTTGTTGGCTTTACTTCTTTTCATCATCGACGACTTCACCTTCAACAGCTTCGTCATCTTTCTTGTCTTTAACCTCATCTTCCGAGGCTTCGCCCTCTTTTGGCTCGTCCTTGGCAGCTGCCTCGTAAAGTTTAGCGCCGATCGGCTGAACAACATCCATCAGTGTCTTGGCTGCGTTGTCGAGATCTTCTTTGCTCTCTGCGCTCTCTTTTTCCTTGGCGGCTTTGATGGCTTCTTCGATTGCCTTCTTGTCATCGTCGCTGATCTTATCGGCGTTATCACGGATCATCTTCTCGGCAGTATAGACGGAGTTGGCCAGAAGGTTGCGGGATTCGGCGACTTCACGCTTCTTCTTGTCATCGTCGGCGTGGGCCTCGGCTTCTTTCTGAGCCTTCTCGATATCCTCCTTGCTCATGTTGCTGCTGCCCTGAATGGTCATCGACTGCTCTTTGCCAGTTCCCTGATCTTTAGCGGTAACATTCAAGATACCGTTGGCATCGATATTGAAACTGACTTCAATCTTGGGTACACCTCGGGGTGCCGGAGCAATTCCATCAAGGATAAAGGTACCAAGCGATTTGTTATCGGATGACATCTCCCGCTCACCTTGTAGGACATGGATCTCAACTTGCGGTTGGTTGTCCGCAGCAGTCGAGAAGACCTCGCTCTTGCTGGTCGGGATAGTCGTGTTGCGGTCGATTAGCTTGGTCATGACTCCACCGAGAGTCTCAATACCAAGCGACAGCGGGGTAACGTCGAGGAGTAGGACGTCTTTAACGTCACCGGCTAGGACGCCGCCTTGGATGGCGGCACCAACGGCCACAACCTCGTCAGGATTAACACCCTTAAGTGGGTCCTTGCCGAAGATAGACTTCACTTTCTCGACGACGGCTGGCATGCGGGTCATACCGCCGACCAGAACGATCTCATTGATGTCCTTTGGCTCGAGACCGGCATCCTTAAGAGCCTTCTTGCATGGTTCAGCTGTCCGGTCGATCAGGTCGGCTACCAGTTCCTCGAGCTTGGCTCGGGTCAGTTTGTGGTCGAAGTGCTTCGGACCTTCGGCATCAGCTGTTAAGAATGGCAGGTTGATATTGACCTCTTGGGTTGCTGAAAGTTCGATCTTGGCCTTCTCTGCCTCGTCTCGCAGTCGCTGCATTGCGGCCTTATCTTCGGTCAGATCAATGCCATGCTCTTTCTTGAACTCGTCAACAAAGTAGTTGACGATGGCGCGGTCAAAGTCGGCACCACCGAGATGTGTGTCACCGTTGGTTGACTTAACCTCAAAGACACCGTCACCGAGCTCTAGGATAGAGACATCGAAGGTCCCGCCACCGAGGTCGAAGACGGCGATCTTCTCATCGGCATTCTTCTTATCCAGGCCGTAGGCCAGAGCAGCAGCGGTCGGTTCGTTAATGATTCGTTTTACCTCGAGACCGGCAATCTTACCGGCATCCTTGGTAGCCTGGCGCTGGGCATCGTCGAAGTAGGCAGGAACGGTGATAACCGCTTCAGTCACCGGTTGGCCCAGAAATGCTTCGGCGTCTGCTTTCAGCTTGCTCAGGATCATGGCGCTCACTTCTTCGGGGCTGTAATCCTTGTCACCCATCTTGACCTTAACGCCACTACCGCTCTTGACGATCTCATAGGGCATTAGCTTCAGGTCACGCTGAACTTCTTTATCTTCAAAGCGACGGCCAATGAGGCGCTTCACTTCGAATATGGTGTTCTTTGGGTTGGTTACCGCTTGGCGCCTGGCAGGCGCACCAACGACTCGTTCTCCGTTCTTACTGATAGCCACAACCGATGGAGTCGTTCGGTTGCCTTCGGCGTTGGCAATGACCGTCGGGTCGCCGGCTTGCATAACTGCCATGGCCGAGTTGGTCGTACCGAGGTCAATACCTATGATCTTTCCCATATTTAGTTCCTCTCTTCACTATTAGATGTATCGAATGTTCTTTTTCCTACTTTGACGACACTGTGTCTGAGAACAAAACCATCGAGTTCATAACCGGGTTGTAACTCTTCAACTACAACCTCCTCGCCCTCTCCGGCCTCGTCATCAACACTGACTGCTTCGTGCAGGTTCGGATCGAAGGGATGTCCCACCGCTTCGATCCGCCTGACGCCTAGTTCATCTAAAATCGTCGTGAACTGGGCACCAAGCTGTACTACCCCTTTAGCCCACTGGTCATTCTCTAGCTCCTTCGGCATATGGGCTAGAGCGCGCTTAACGTTGTCTACAAATGGCAGGAACTTCATGACTACCGCTACTTTGGCCATGTCACTGAGCCGCTCCTGCTCTTGTTCGCTCCGTCGCTTGAAGTTGATAAAATCGGCCTGCATTCTCTGGAGATCAGCGGTCAACTGATCGATCTGTGGTTGCAGAAGGTCATCTTTTGCAGACGGGGTCTTATCTTTGGCTTTGGTCATAGGGCTGGTCTCCTTAACTTAGAAAGCTGCTTCGAGCGATTTAGCGGTGTAACTGACTAGGTCCATGACGCTACGGTAGCTCTGTCTCGTCGGACCGAGTGTACCGACGTAACTATTGTCGGAATAGGGTGAGACAAACCGGCTGATGATCAGGGTGCAGCCGCTGTTGCGGCCGATTGGATTCTCCTGCCCTATATAGACATTGATCGGTTCGGTTGGGGCGGCTTCCCTAAGCCATGGTTCGAGGTTGTCGAGTAATCGAGCGACCTCCTTCACTGCGGTGACCTGCCCGAACTCTGGCTGCATGAACAGATGCGACAGACCGCTCATGTAGAGCTGACCGCCGATAGTGGCCAGGCCTAGGTTGTGAGTGATCTCTGCCAGAGAGTCGGCCGCCGAGCGAATGGCCCTGGCCGGTCCCCCGGCACTCTCCAGTCGCACTCCGATCGCTCTCGCACTGCGATCGATAGCTTGTTCTGGGCCTTCGGAGCTGATTCCTAAACTGTTAACGTAGTACCGATACCCCTTGTCTGTAGGGATACGGCCGGCGGAAGTGTGCGGGTGGGTGATATACCCGCCGTCTTCCAACCTGGACATCTCGGCCCTGATGGTTGCTGGTGAGACGTTGAAGAGCTTTGCCAGCGTAACCGAACCAACTGGTGCGGCTATCTCGGCGTACTGCTCAACGATTGCAGCTAGAATCTGTGCCTGTCTGTCTGTCATAGTACTATGGGTGGCTGCGACGCGCGCATCGCTAGTTCTTATGGTAGCGCGATTAGCACTCGCATGTCAAGAGTGCTAATGAGTATTCTCACCCCTGTTACTTACATACAGACAATAAAAAGTCAGAGCCAAACTGACTGCACCACAGTCGGTAAGGCAGTCGCGCTGACAGCCACTATCCCGGCGGTCCAAGTGGAGTTTGAGGAAGCGGTCTGCGACCAGTTATAGGTACCACCAGAGGTCGTGGAAACCTGATAGCCAGCCCAACTATTCCCAAGCCCACCACATGACGGTGGGCATGCCCATCCAGCTGGGGGATTCGAAGCCGTTTGGTCTTCTATGCCGTAGCCGAGGATGAATTCGTTCGGAGTCCTTATAGCCCCTGTCATTCCGGAGTTGACAAGGTTCGTAGTAGCCATATTTTCGGCCGAGACCGACTGGTCGAGTACGGGTTTCGGGCCAAGTCCGTGCACTTCGATGTAGAATAGACCGACATTATTAATCGAATTCGTATTATTGATAGTGATTCCGAAAGCCCCCAACCCACTTGAGTAGTTCGGTAGCATCCAGATCGCTCCGTAGTCACGAATCGAGCCGGAGGGCTGAGTAGATTCAAGAAGTTTCACTGCATTCGGTACCACGGTACCGCCGACCGTCGGAGATGAGGTGGATATGGCATTGTTACTGTTGGTATAGCCGCTCGGTATGAGAAAGACTGTATTACCGGCAGTAATAGCCTGGCTCGGGCTGTCGCCCGACCACGTACTCGGGAACCAGCCACTTTGGACAACCCAAATATTGTTTATGGTGTTTACCTCGACATCGATCCAGTAGTTAGCACCGTTGAAACCTCCTGTCGGGTAGGTCAGGTGTGCGGCAGTGGCAACGAATGCGTCTTGTGCAAGATCCGAGTTTGCATTGCTCGGTGCCGTGATCGGCCCATTCTGAACACCGTTCGTACCGCCACCAGTCGTGAAGTAGTTTGCCACGGCTGAGTACCAGTTACTGCCACCCGGGCTAAAGACCGCTACTCTGTATTTGACTCCTGGCTGCAAGGTAACTGAACCATTAAAACTACATTTAACCCAGCCTGAGCCAGCCGCACCTGACCATGTCGGACTTGTAGTCGAGGCAACGAGTGTCTGGTTGCTGTCTTGATACACACCACAGGCTGTGGGTAATAGTGTTGTACCAGCCGCTGAATACCACCATATCCCCGTCAGAGAGCCAGGTGTGCCAAGCGAGAACTGCATCGTCAATGTGTAGCCGGTAGCATCACTCTGAAGAGCGCCGCTACCTGTCTGATTAAAGAGCGTGTAGACCGCCATCAGAAACCCTGCGGAACTGGGGCACCTAAGTACATCCACTTAGCAATAGCGGCGTTGTACTCGAAAGCGAGAATGTCTGTAAGACCTGCGGTCGTCGAGAGCACAGGTGCACTACCGCCGTTTCCCCAATCGTAAGCATTCCCCCAGGTGACCGTAAAGCTTCCTCCGGTGCCCTGTGTGATACGAAAGCGGATGGTCTGGCCGTCGGTCGGGCTGGTAGGGTTAGCGATCGTGCCAGTTGATGCAGCCAATGTGACCTTGAAGATGTTACCCTGAGCGGCGTTGACAGCGATGTTCGCACCAAAAGTTAAGGCTACCACTGCAGGTGCAACCCACCCTGTAAAGGCGGCTCCGGATAGCATAGCTACACCACTGCTGGTAGTCAGACCACCAGCCTGCGTTAAGGCTGTGGGCTGGATGGTCCCATCTTGGTTGAGTGAGACCTCAAGAAAGCCGTTGAGGACAGTCCCCCACGTACCATTATCTCCTCCAACAGTTGGTAGACGGGCCATAAAACTAACTAGTCACCACCTTATGCTGCTATAGCTTATAGAATAGCATATTCGCGTAGAGACGACCTGTGCTGACAATCACAGATCAGTATTTAGGGAGTACGCAGATCAAGGCTATACTTCTGAGACCAGCTCTCAACCCACTCCGGACTAATATGCCCCAAGCAGTCTTTTGCCGAGACACCAGGTTCAAGCTCACCATTATCCTCAGCACGAAGTCTGACGTCGATAAATGGGTCTTCACTCTCAATTGCCTTGGCGATTCTCAGATGGCCATTGCAGAAACACATATAGGGGCGGCAGTAGGCCACTTCGGGGTGAGGGATGTTCCATTGGCTACTTCGCCTATCGGATACGACATCGTAGCCTGGTAGCAGACGCCGAGGACTGGCCATGATAATCAGTTCTTCTCGCGCTTCACCTTCGTAGACCAACCTGATCGCATCAATTATCTGCTCAACGGTCGCATCGCTGGTATCGATGACTAGATCGTAGTTTTCAAGCCTGGCTTCGTCTACTCCAAACCGGGCTCGATAGCGACGTCGCTCACTGGCGTAGCGCTTCTCGAGAGCGGCCTTGGCTTCATCGACACTGCCATAATGCTCGACAGCAGAGGCACGGCTGGCGTAAAGCCGCCCTGCGGCCACGTCGGGGTCAATAAGTAGATGGACCTTAAAAGCGTCATCGACTATCCTCCAGGCAATATGGCCGTCGAAAACGGCGGGATGCCCGTCTGTGGCCAGCCGGCGTGTCTCAGAGTCAACCTGCGCATCTATCGACTGGTCCGTTTCAGCTAGTAGATTGAGATCGACTTCCGAGAGATTACGATCTGCTGCAATTGCGCGGTTGATATTCCCTGCACTAACCAGTCTGTGGCCATACATACGGGCTAATCTATCGGCAACGGTACTCTTGCCGCTGCCCAGCTCACCGCTGATTGTGATATGCCTTTTAGGAGCCGTCATTACCTAAAGGGTAGCGTATGTCGACAAAAAGCTCAAAGATGAAAGATACGCACCCACAGACACTAAGGGTACCTAAAACCAAGGCCTATAGCCTCGGTTTCGTTTTGATCTAGCTTGATACTAACCGCCGTATGACGAACTGCCGTATGCGCCGCTGTTCTGTCCACCGGCTGAAGATGTCGAACCTGATCGCTGACTACCGTGTGAGTTGCCAAGCGACTTGAGTACTGCGGATACACCTACTACTGCTAGCAAGAGAGCACCTACCTGACCGAGAAAATCTTTTCGGCTCATCTTTTGCGATAGTGCTTCGTTGACTGTCTTCTTGACACTCATAACTAGCCTCTCCTTAGTCCCTTTTTTCTTTTAGTGTTTATACACGCTTATGGTAACAAGACTTAAAAGGGCATGCAACCCTTTCATCTTAAAACTCCCTCACGTATCCTGCGGGGGTAAGCCGAGCAGTTCGCCAAAGAGATCACCCGAACGAGAAGTTGGCGTTTGTTCGTCGATCGGTTGTTCAGCAGGAAGTTGTGCGGAGAGCGGCGGCTGCTTAGGCTGACGGACCGCTCGAGGCAATGTTCGCCGAGCGGGTGCGCGGAAGCCGTCGATTATTCGGCCGGTCTGCGGCGATGGCGTTGGCACCGGTTCATCAGTGACCTCAGGTACATCGGAGACCTCGACGGGGACAGGGACAAGTTGCGGGACGGGAGCGGCTGGCAACGGTGCCACTTCGGGCGAGGCGTAAACGACCTGCTCCGTCTCCTCCCCAGCAGCCTCTTCCTTGGCTGCCTTGGTCTTGCGTCGGTTGGTAGCCCAGATAAGGACGATCGACATCTCGTAGAGAATGATGACCGGCGCAGCTAAGATAATCTGCGCTTGAGGTGTCGGCGCAGATGGCAGGAAGATAGCGACCGCGAAAGCGGCAACGACGACGTACTTACGATACTTGCTGAGTCCTTTTGGTCCGAAGGGGCGGATATGGTTGGTAAAGAGGAGAATGAGCGGTATCTGGAAGATAATAGCGAATGCCCCGAGGTACTTGCAAAGAAAGCTGAAGTACTCATTAACAGAGATCAGCGGATGCAGGTTAGCCGTGCCGACCGATCTGAAAAAGCCAAGGGCCGGCGGCAAACCGACGTAGTAGCCAAAAGCCAGGCCAAGAAACGCCAAGCTGATCGATGAGAAGAGAACGAAAGTGACCAGCCTACGGCTAAACCCTCTCTTAAAAGCCGGCTCGATAAAACGCAGAATGTTGTAGACGAAGACTGGTAGAGCCACGATAAAACCCGTCAGAACACAGAGCTGCATGACAAACTCGAAACTGCCACTTGGCGAGGTGTAGTAGAGTGGCAAATTGAGCGGCTTCTCGAGGAAACGAATCAGGGGCGACCGAAAGATGTAGGCGATTAAGGCGCCTACGATCGTAATAATCGCCGACAAAAAAAGGCGGCGCCTTAGTTCGCGCAAGTGCTCAGAGAGAGTGAGCTCGTGCGTCGCCACCTTCGACATAAACTACTCCCCTAAAATAGCTAAGCTTTGTTCTCGCTGTTCTGGGACGATTTTGCAGTCGATTCGGATGGGTCGTCTTTGAATCCTTTTCGTACTTCTTTGACACTCTCGGCAATACCCTTGCTAAGCTTAGGTAGCTGCTTTGCCCCAAAGAGTACTAGGATAATGACAAGTAAAATGACAAGATCTTCGGTTTTTCCTAGCACCTTATCTCCTCCACTAAGTTGTACTTGTATGATACCATAAGCGTACAAGAATAGCAGGGGGTTAACATGAAAATTAAGCTTATCTTTGGGTCGGTTGGTCTTCTCATTGGCATGTGCGCAGCACTGCTCTCTCCCCTCGCCTCATACGCCGACTCTAGTTATGGTTGTGGTGCCTACGGCGGCGGCAGTTACAACTCATCGTGTAATTCGTCGAGTTCATCATCTGCTTCTTCAACGACGACTTCCCCATCCACAACTACCAATTCCTCTAGTTCGACGAACAATTCTTCGAAGAATCAGAGCAATAACAATAATGGCAACTCCGTTACCAACTTCAATCCATCCAGTACAACACCCGCCAAGAAGACCAACTGGACACTCTTTATCGGTGGTACTTCGCTAGTTGTAATAGGTGTCGTGCTCTTTATCCTGTTCCTGATCCGCCGAGCCAAAGGTTTAGCTGGCGGTGGCGGTGGTGGCTTCGGTACCCCAACAAGCGGTAATATCTAATCACGCTTCAAGAGGACAGTGAAGACATCGGCAGGGATATCTACTTTGCCGAAGCGTTTCATGCGAGCTTTGCCAGCCTTCTGTTTGGCCCAGAGTTTCTTCTTCCGTGAGACGTCACCACCATACAAGTGGCCTGTGACGTCTTTCTTAAGCGCCTGAATGTCTTCTCGGGCAATGAACTTGGTGCCAATGGCGGCTTGAAGGCTGACTTTAAAGAGTTGTTTGGGGATGATGTCTTTAAGCCTGGCGACTATCTCGCGGCCAACGTACTCTGCTTCGCTTCTGTGGACCATGACGCTGAGCGAGTCGATTCGTTCGCTGGCCACCAAGAAATCGAGGCGGACCAGATCTTCAACCCGGTAGTCGGCAATATCGTAGTTGAACGTCCCGTAGCCACTCGTGATGCTCTTCAACTGGTCGTAAAAGTCAGTCAAGACCGTGGCTAGCGGCGCCTCGAAGGAGATCAAGGTCAGCTGGTCATCGACATAGTCGATCTTCTTCTGTCGGCCCCGGCACTTAACAATAAGTTGGAGGGCTGAGCCGACATAGCTCTTTGGACAGACAATCTCACCTTCAATCCATGGCTCTTTGATCTCTTGAATCCTGGAGACGTCTGGTAGATCGGCAGCGCTCTTAACGACCACCTCTTCGCCGGTTGTTAGGAGTACCCGATAATCAGTTGAGGGTTGAGTGACGATCAGCTCGAGATCGTACTCGCGCTCCAGGCGTTCCTTGACGATCTCCATATGAAGCAGACCTAAGAAACCGACCCTGAAGCCGAAACCTAAGACCTGACTGTTCTCCGGTGTATAGATAAGGGCGGCATCGTTGAGGCTGAGCTTGGCAAGAGCTTCTTTGAGTGCTTCATGCTCTTCATGCGAACTGGGGAAGATGCCGGCGTAGACAAACGGCTTAGCCTCCTTGTATCCCGGCAGCGCCATTGATGCAGGCTGTCTGGCCGAAGTAAGCGTATCACCGACCCGAGCCTGAGAGGTTGACTTGAAGTTGGTGACCACATAGCCGATCTGGCCACTGGTCAGCTGACCATCTGCTACAAGCTCCGGTGAGAGATGGCCGGTATCGAGGGCAATGCCACCGGCATGGGTGGCCAACATGGAGACAGGTTCGTTCTTATGGAGAGCTCCGTCAACGATCCGGATATAGAGAATGACGCCCCGGTAGTCATCATAGACTGAGTCGAAGACAAGAGCGCGCAGAGGACCTTCGACAGTGCCGGCGGGTGACTTGCCGGTCGAGACTATCCGTTCAAGCACTTCCTCAACATTCTGACCGGTCTTAGCCGAGACTTGAATGATCTCTTCTTCCTTGCAGCCCAGCAGAGTTACGAGCTCGTTACTGACCCGTTCGGGGTCCGCAGCCGGTAAGTCGATCTTGTTGAGAATTGGGATAATGGTCAAATCGGCAGCCAAGGCCAGATAGAGATTAGCCAAGGTCTGAGCCTGTATGCCTTGGGTGGCATCAACAACTAACAGGGCCGTCTCACAGGCAGCTAGGCTCCTCGACACCTCGTAGCTGAAGTCGACATGCCCCGGGGTATCGATCAGGTTGAGCTCATAGCCCTTATAGTGCATCCTGACGGGTTGGAGCTTGATGGTAATCCCCTTCTCCCGCTCAAGGTCCATCCGATCGAGCAGCTGCGCTTTCATCTCCCGACGCTCAACCGTGCCGGTCAACTCTAACAGACGATCAGCCAACGTCGACTTACCGTGGTCAATATGAGCAATAATGCAGAAGTTTCGAACAGTATCAGAAGAGTTTGACATCAGAGGTTATTGTAATGCACCCACCCCTATTCGACAACGAGAACTATGGGGGTGTTAGGCATTCGGGATCTTCCGGTTCTTCTGGTCAAACCCAGCGAAGATGAATCGGACGATCCGTTCGATGACCGGCTGCACTTCTGTTATCCGGAAGATGAAACTGAACAGTAGATAGGCCACGAAGCTGAAACCGACAATGGCAATAAACTTTGGGACAAGGACGACGAAACCAGCGTCAGAGATACGGAGCGGGAAGAAGTAGGCCACCATGGCGTAGGTGACAATGCCAGTCAGACCCGAAGCGGAGATCATCCGAAAGACTGCGTTGATAAAGTCAGAGTCGAGAATCCCAGGGTAACGTTTGATCAGGATGAAGAAGAGAACTGCCAGCTCAAAGACAGCGTCGAGAGACTCAGCTACAGCCAAACCATAGATACCCATCGTCGATGGGCGAGCCAGCCAGACAGCCAAACCGATGTTTATAGCAATGGCAGCTAACGAGGTATAGAGAGGAGTCCGGACATCCTGATGCGCATAGTACGCCCGAGAGACAATCGGGTACATACAGCGGAAAAAGATATATATCACCAGAAAGCCGAGCAATGCGGCAATCGTTGGATCTCCGTTAGCGACGAGCAGACGAACTAGATAACCACGGGTGAAGAAAGCGATCACTGCGATTGGCAACGCTAACCAGATGATAACCCGCAGGATCGACCTGAAATCCTTGCGAAAGAGATCGCGACGGCCTTGGTTAATTCGCTCGGTCAGTTTGGGAAAGACGGCGGTCGAGATGGCCACCCCGATCAGTGTGATCGGCTGCAAAGCCAGCTGCATAGCATAGCTGAACGAGGCGATAGCGCCGCCGATCTGCAGGCGAGAGGCCAGGTTCACTTCAACCATAGTGTTGAAGTAGTCGATGCCCTGGTCAATCGAGCGGGCCGGAAGCAGCATTAAGACGCGGCGAAAACCGAGGTTGCGCCAAGAAATCTTGGAGCGATACTCGAAACCGAGATGCCACATGCCGACTCCCGCTGCCAGCAGCTGGATTATCGAGCCGATAACCACACCGTAGGCGACACCCATAACTCCGACGTGTGGGGCAAGATAGATGATTCCGAAGATGATTCCGAGGCTGTAGAGCGATGGGGCTAGGGCAAAGAAGAAGAACCGGCCGGCAGCCTGTTGCATGCTTGTCAGAACACTAGAGATCGAGAAGAGGAACGGGTTGACGGCAATAATGCGCATCATCGAGGCAGCTAAGAATCTCGTCTGTGGCGAGAGACCTGGCGCAACCACGTAATGAACGAGTGGTTCGGCAAAGATGATAATAAACAGGCTGGCGACGAAGGTGATAAGGGCTAGGAAATTGATCAAGCTCGACGAGAGTTCCCAAGCCGACTTCTTATTGCCTTTGTTGAGGCGTTCATTCAGGACTGGGATGAAGGTGACGCTGAGAGCTCCCGAAGTCAGAACGAAAAACATGAAGTCCGGCACAATGAAGGCGACGTTGTAGGCGTCAAGGGCCGTGCCTATCCCAAAATGGGCGGCAAGCAAACGGTAGCGCAGAAGACCGAGCAGGCCCGAAACAAGGGCCGAGGCAGCCAGTAATCCCGCCGCATGCTCTACCTTTAGACTGCGATTCGCACGAGCGAGTAGACCATTCATCTTGCCGTTCATTATAGATGAGACGACACTATAAAACAAAGCCGCACCTCTCCCGGTGCGGCTATTTTAAGTGACACTGTCTTTCTAGTAGAGAGCCGCCTCTTTGGGCATCTTAGCGTCGTGCATCAACTTAACAGCTGCGTCGGCGTCAATCGTCTCTTTAGCCAGAAGGGCGTCTTTGAGTTTATCGAGAATCTTACGATTGGCTTTTATGACCAGTTCAGCCCGTCTTGCAGCTTCCTTAATGAGAGATGCCACTTCATCGTCAATCTCCCGAGCCGTCTCTTCAGAGTACGGACGAGAATGCGTGATGCGGTCGAAGACAATGTTACCACCGTCATCGTGGAAGACCTGGTCGCGAAGCTTCTTACTCATACCTTGCTCAATGACCATCTCTCGAGCAAGGTCAGTCGCCTTCTGAAGATCACTGCCGGCACCGGTCGTGACGAACTCTTCGCCGTAGACAACCTTTTCTGCGATACGGCCGCCGAGCATTCGCGCCAAAACATCCTTATACTCAACAATTGAGTGGTAGCTCTTATCTTCGGGCGGGATAAACCAGGTAACACCGCCAGTACCACCACGAGGAATGATGGTGATCTTGTGAACCAGGTCGCTATCCGGTAGAACGTGGCCGACCAGAGCGTGACCACCTTCGTGGTAAGCGGTAATCTCTTTCTCTTTGTCGCTCATTACCTTGGTCTTGCGCTGTGGGCCAATGGCGACACGCTCAAACGCTTCAGTGACATCGTTGTTGGTGATGAACTTGCGATTGTGGCGAGCGGCGATAATAGCTGACTCGTTGGCTATGTTTTCGAGATCGGCACCAGACGAACCGGCACTCTTAGCTGACAGTGAGTTCAGATCGACTGTGCTGTCGATCGGCTTGTTGCGGAAGTGAACTCGAAGAATTGCTTCACGATCCTTACGATCCGGTAGCTCGATATTGACTCGCCGGTCAAACCGTCCCGGTCGAAGCAGTGCCGGGTCAAGAACATCGGCCCGGTTGGTGGCTGCCAAGACGATGACATTGTCACCTTTTTCGAAGCCATCCATCTCAACCAGGATCTGATTGAGGGTCTGTTCCCGTTCGTCATGGCCACCGCCCATACCTGAGCCTCGACGACGTCCAACTGCGTCGATCTCGTCTACAAAGATGATGCATGGTGCGTTCTTCTTGGCTTTGGCGAAGAGGTCACGGACACGACTGGCACCGACACCGACAAACATTTCAACAAATTCTGAACCGGAAATACTAAAGAATGGCACACCCGCCTCACCTGCGACGGCTCGGGCGAGGAGCGTCTTACCAGTCCCGGGAGGACCAACGAGCAATACGCCCTTCGGTATCTTGGCGCCAACCGCTTGGAATTTTTTGGGATACTTTAGAAACTCGACTACCTCCTGAAGATCTTCCTTGGCTTCGTTGTTGCCGGCGACTTCGTTGAAGGTTACTTTCTCTTTGTCACCCCCGTAGAGTCGAGCGCGGGACTTACCGAAACCAAGCGCCTGGTTACTCTGGCCCTGCGCTTGACGCATAAGGACAAAGAAGAAGAGCAGCATAATAGCACCTGGGATCAAAATCTCAAGGGCAAGGACCATATAGTCTCCCGCTTTGGATGGTTCTTGAATGGTCAGCTTAGTCTTGTTGATGTTTAGACCCTGCTGCGCCAGGCTGGCGGTTGAGTCCATGACTGACTGGGCCTTGTTACCGTTCTTGAACTGAACCTGCAGCATGTCCCCGTTCTGAGTGATCTGGGAGATCTTGCCTTCATTGGCCTCTTGAACGACGGTCGAGATAGGGATGGTTGGTTCATGCTGGGCCGGCTTATAGACGGCTACGATGAGTAAGGCAATGGCAATTAGAAGCGACCAGAATAGGGCCGTTCGCGTCCTATTTCCGGGCGATGGTGAAAGAGATTTCTTGGGCATGGTGGGCATAACTTAAAAGTAACTTCCTCTAAAAACTTACTATTTAGCGTATCAGATTCAACGGCGGTAAACAACTACAGTGCCCTTTTTGACGATTATTGCAACCGACCCACTCATTTGGTGCGTCTTATAGAGACGAGCCGTCTTGATAAAGTGGAGGGCTCTATATAGGTTAGGTCGTCGTTCGCCTACTCCGGTCAGCATTGAGATGCCGTAGTAGAGAAGTTCTGACGAGATAGCATTCGGCATCATGATCAAGCGGGTACGTGGTAAAGAGAACGAATTCGCCTCAATACTGGCAAGCGATACAAATAAGCTGTCGAGCTCACCGTCGATAGCCTCACGCAGCTCTACCTGTTCGTTGACGAGTCTAACGATCGTCGGACGAAAACTGCTGTCCTGCTTCGAAACAAATGGAATAAGTTGGTGGCGGATATAGTTCCGAAGGTACCGGGTGTCTTGGTTGGTACTGTCCTCACACCACTTGAGTCTATGCCTAACGGCGTAATCTCGAATATCCGCCTTGGGAATCTGTAAGAGAGGCCTGCGGATTGTGGCAGTATTTCGAAGGGAGGCCAGCCCACGCCAGCCCGTTCCCCTGATCAAGTTGATGAGGGCGGTCTCGATTAAATCATCCTGGTGATGAGCCGTCACGATCGCAATCGACTTGGTTGCTTGCCGGGTTGCCTCTAGAAAGGCGTACCGCTTCTGGCGTGCCTTTTCTTCGCTGACGTTTTTGCCCAACCTAGATTTTTTCATCGCATAGTGAAAAGTACGATACTTTTCAGTCAAACTTTTCACCAACTCTTCATCTTTGGCCGAATCTGACCTGATACCGTGGTCAAAATGAGCGACAACTAACTCGAGACTCTTTTGCCTGGATAGCAGATCAAGAAGAACAACGGAGTCGACCCCACCTGAAACAGCCACCACGTACCTTCCTGGAGCCAACTTGGGGGTAGATTGCATTGTCTCTCTCGTTTAGTGGGCCAACCTCGCCAGCAACATGATCAGACCGAGAACTATGACGGCCAAGATAATAACGTAGGCCAGCAGGTGAGATGGTGGGCCAGTCGGGACCTTCACTGAAGGATGCATATTAGGCTTGGGCTCAGGCTGGTCCGGGGTATCGACAACGGGGGAAGGTGAGGCCACGGATGCCGGTACGTTATCTGAGGTCTGACCACCTACAGGCGTTAGAGCCCCTTTGGGTTGATCCTCGACCGCCATCATACCTGGACCTTTTTCGATGTGCTCGGCGAATCGGCGCTCGCTCCAAAGCGGTTGGCTGCTGGTCTCCTCTGGCTGCGGAGGACGTTCGTAACGAGCTGCGGCCGCTCCTGTCAGCTCTTCGGTTGAGAGAGTACGCTGTTCAGGAAGCGGAGCCTGTTCCTTGACGATCTGACGCGTCTCCTGGGTGATACTTCTCTGTTCACTGGCCAAACGTGCCACTTCACCAATGTAGCTTCGTTCGGCCGCCAAACGTTCAACAGAGACAGGAGCTTTTGTCTGTTCAGCCGGTCTCTGTTCAAGTCTATCGAGATTCTGGCGTTGCTGCTCCAAACGAACTTCCTGTCGCTTGATACGTTCGGTTAACTGCTCGTCTGCGTTGCCTAATTTAGCCTCATTACGTCTAGCTACCACACGCTCATGATGCGTGTAGGCAGCGTTTAAGATACTGCCGACTGCGGCTACCCGCAGAGCCGTGTCAGCCTTATCGTGGGCATGCTCAATATCATCTTGCAGATCCTTCACTTCCTGCCGCTGGACGGGAGTGGTGTGAGCGTACGCCTCACGATAGGTATCTTGGCGCCAACTTGGCACCTCCCTCTCCAGAGGTACTCCGGAAGAGGGTAGCTGATTGCTCTCGACGACCACTGTCGGCTCGGGTGCCCGGGGTTGTTCGGATAGCTGATCCCTGGACATTGCCAGACCAGGCACTTCACGTTCCAGCGCAGCTAACTCTTCTTCGAGCTGGGTCGCCTCTTTGCCAAGGTCGCCACGAGCCTCCTCAAGTTGCTGTGCCTGAACAGTCTCCTCAGGATCAACTTCACTCTCAGCCTGAACGGCCTCGAGCATAGCACCGCTTTCTACCAGAGCTTCATCAGATCGACTAAGCACCCGTCTAGCGATAGATCTAGCGATTTTGACAAGACGACCGCGCTCTCGTTCGATACCAAGGTCGGCATCGCTCTCACCTTGATAATCGGCCGGTTCGTGAGGACCTTCTCTGACAGACAGCCCTCGAGTCGCCTCAGTCGTCCGCCTGGCCATCTTCAAATAGTCAGTCGGATCGACGACTGACTCTCGCTCTCTAGCGGCTGCAGGTTCTTCTTGGGGGTGTTGATTTTCTCTCCGGATGCGCAAAAATCTCAGCCGACGGCCACCATAGCGAGATTTATCGCTAAACTCATCGTCATCATCGTCATCGTCTTCTGGCTGATGATAGCCAGGACGGTCTCGTAGCTCTGCCTGGTACATGATCGCGTCGTTTTCAGTCGTCTGCTCTTAAGGTGGCAGACAACATGAGTAGGTTCTATGTATGCCTCTTCATTATCGCCTAAACAGAGGCGATTGACAAGAGAGTACCCCGAGTTACTACCTCAGACCGACTACTCCCTGCATAGCGAGAGTTACTATTTGCCTATAAG
>DASZAF010000019.1 GCA_035945435.1 Candidatus Saccharimonadales bacterium
CCACGAGGCGACTCAATTTCCACCTCTGCAAACCCTCATCACTGAGGTCAGATATCTCCAACAAGGGCTCGGTACGCGCGACCTGGAACTCCAGTTTACCGATAACCCTCTTCTGGGTGAGCAGAAGACACTTGTCGATAAACTTGCTCATGTAAGCCTCTCTGAGACGTCGTCTCCGCAAGGTATGCATGTTGCCCACCCAACAATTGCCACGTGGCTTGTCGTTGACGAGAAGACCTTAGAGACACATAAGGAGCGACTGATAAACAGACTTAAAGATGTCGAGGCCAGAATCACCAACCTTGAGCTTCGGCTCAAAAACGACCGTTACGTCAAACAGGCACCGAAGGAAATCGTTGCCCAGACTCGGAGCCAACTCAAAGAAGAGCAAGAACTGCACGATAGATTAACGGTGGAGATCAAGGCGTTCACGGCGTAATGGCTGGTGAAGAGCAACGAACGATCGGCGCCCTTCACGGTCGTGCTCTACAACTTACATCGGCTGGAGAGCTGGATGCAGCTGGTTTGGCTTACGAAGAGGTGCTCAGTAGGCTAGAGGTAGACCCCGGCCCTAATCGTTTACTCCGCATCGCAGTATTTAGGGATATGGGCTCACTCTCCCTCCGTCTGGCCATGCGGACGGCGGCAGAACAACCAGGCAGTCGCTCGTTAGTTGATGCTTTTCTTGACGACGCAGACCGGTCAATAGCGAGCTCAAAAGCACTTAGTATGAACGCCAACAGTGCGGACGACATACGCCCGAGCAATATTCAAAACGAACGAGCCGCCACCCAGATGTGGGAAGGACGGTCAGACGTCGTACGCTGGTATCTTACTCACCAGTTCGGACGATGGGTGCGAGCCACTGACTCAATCGATGAGCCTACCTACAGAGACGTGCAACGCAAATTTGCTAACTCTTTGTCGACTCTCAGATTCTTAGGGTTACGCGCCAACCCCTACTACAGAGCCTCCCTTGGTATGAACGCCGCCCGCTGGTCAATGCTTTATGGTGATGAAAAAGAAGCCCGACAGTGGCGGCGCTACGCAATACGAAGTGTTGGGCTTGCAGCAGTTAAGCTAGATGGGCGTAATCTCGCTCATAGCCTGGCAACAATCAAGCGACGTTGGGGTAGCGCGACTGATCGATCAGTCGCTTTCGGTTCGCTTAACCCGTTCGATGCACAGACCGGACGCTACCGGCCAGACGTTGCAGTCTAAGTTAGGGCGATCCGCTTTGCCATGTCGGCCAAAGCCTTATGATCTGGCTCTTTTGTCTCATCCGGCTGGCCATAAAAGTCCTGAACCTCTTTACATGGGATCAGGTGGACATGAGCGTGTGGCACGTGCCAGCCCTCTACTTTGAGGCATATTCGATTGGCATCCGTGACTTCTCTAAGATGTTTCATGAGCATGCGAACTGTCTTCATAACAGCGAAGTAATACTCATCGTTGAGATCCTCAAGATGATCGACCTCAACCTTAGGAATAACCATGAGGTGGCCGGGTTGAACCGGGTAGATGTTGAGGAAAGCGAATGTCAACTCGTCCTCGTAGACCTTATACGATGGTATCTCACCGTTGATAATCTTGGTCCATAGCGTTGCCATAGTATCTATTGTACCTTACTGCCCCACCTCAAGTAGGTACATTGACTAATTTAAAGAACCATGCTAGTATAGGCATATAATAACACCGTTTGGTAAAAATAAAAATGCCGAGACAACAGCAGCATGGACCAGGTCAGGACCTACCTCTCTCAGAAGGACGAGGTGGCACCCGGTCTGCTCAAGAGATGACACCAGCAAGACGAATCGGATTGAGACACTTGGCAGGTGCCGCAGTCCGTGTATTTGGTAGACGAAGTGCCCAGGAGGCGGAACCTGTAGATGCACTGGATGCAATTGATCGTGTGATTCCGTCTATCGTGGACGATTTTCACCCAGAAACCGGCAGGCGTTACCAGAGAGAGAAAGAGCTGCATGCTGCCGCTGTACGCGAGGCTACAAACTCTACTTTTCGTGAACGCTTCCCAGACTCATACGATGAACTGGTCGGTGCTACGGAGAGCCTTTTCGAGAGGTTCATCGTCGGGCCCGTTCGCGGAGACACCGTTCACTTGGCCGACATAGATCACTTCCTTGCGGGTTATCCGTCCAACGTCATAGACGGACTGGGTGATCAAGCTTCCGCCGAGAACATACTCGCAGTTATCCAAACAGGTGAGCGTTTACTCGCTGGTTCAGATGAGGAGACGAGTATGGCCTCACTGCAACTTTCCAATAAGGGCTACCTTGCTCAGATGCTTTCATCTGGGGTTCCACAGCTAGTGGCGCATGAGGGCGTCGAGGGTCTCAGACGGTTCGAGACCATAGTCTCGAAAGACCATGTTCTTGCAGGCAAAAGCTACCTCGAATTCAGACTCAAGTATAAGGGCGGGATGCCAGCTCCCGCTCTCGACCCCGAAGAGGCCGTGGATGAGGTGGCACCAAATAGCCCATTTATGCGCGAAGAAGCCGATGTCGCTTGGAGACAGGAATCCGGAATGGGTATTGAAGAGCGACCGCCAGAATGGGGCGATCTCGCTATGATGGTAGCCAGAACTGATCAGTGGGACAGAGAATATGGCCTAAAATTCAAAAGGGCGATGGGGGGTGATATATCAACCGCCTTTATGAGAGGTGGTGATGGTGCAATTAAGAATAAAGGGGCTCTGGGTTATAGTGGCGATATCGTCTTCTTTCACTCTCACCCCAGCCGGCCTACCGCAGATGGACTTTATGCACCTCTTATCTCTTCAGGGGACGTCTATGCAACTGAATCTAATGATGGAGGCGGTGCCTACCTCAATATCGTATGCAAAAGCGGCGTAACCCTTCTAGTTGACAGCCAGCCTCTGGAGTCTGAGACCCCAAACGGTCCTGTCTACACTGTCGAATCTGGAGACTTACGAGGTTCAGTGTTTGTCTCTCGTGACACTAGCAGAGACCAACGCGACGAAATCTTACGAAAGCTTCGGGACAGTCAGGGACCATATCTCTACAGCATCGATACCACAGAGGCAACCTTATTCCCCCGTAAGCACACCTTTGTGCACATTCCTTGGCAACACCTGGACGCCTCGGGTGTGACGTTGGAGGAACTCTGCTTCGGCGACGGACTACGCAGGATCATACCTGCAGCGCTCGTACCAGCCGGTGAATCACCACAAAACTTGCTCAGTGCCATAAATGAGGCGAAAAGTCTCTCTGACTAGGAAACTCGCCTTGGCGGAAGGGGAGGGATTCGAACCCTCGGTGCGGAAACCCGCACAACGGTTTTCGAGACCGTCCAGATCAACCACTCCTGCACCCTTCCGTAACAACAGAGAGATTATATCATCTATCAGCGAGGGCGGAGTGACGCTTTAGAGGTTATCGCCTTCCAGACGCCACGCTTGAAGCTGACGTCTCGTTCCGGCCTCATTCGAGAGGTCTTGTCGTAGAGGCTCGGCAGCGAAGTTGCGTGGTATTTGGCGCGCAGCTTGTCGTACCACCCTCGATCATAGATCTGCCAGAACTCATCTTCAGTGTAGTAGGCGTGAGCATACAACCACTTCCTGCCGCCATGATCTCTAACAGCTTTTTCTAGTTTGCGATTGACGGCCACAAACTCCTCATATGGTCGCCGGTACGGCGCCCAGACACCGACATTGATAATCCCTCGCGTCTTTAAGTGATTAGCCTGTAGTGGGGAGTTCCTATCTACCTTCAGAGGACAGAGCCACAAAGGATAGGCGTGGAACGTCTTATCGACAAAGCGAAGAAAGTCTACCGATGTCTCGGCAGGAATAGCTAAGTCCTGGACTACGTACTCTTGCGATACTCCACTTGCCTGAAGGGCTTCATACATCTTTCGCGTCTTCATCAATGGGTTGAGCAGATACCGGCTAGCCCGATTAAACGGCACGCCCGCCCGTCGGTAGGCGTATGCCCCCATCCAGAAAGCACCTCGATCATAACGGAAGAGATAGTCACGAATAGGGATCGATACACTTTCGATCGTCGTCGACTGTGCCATCTTGAGAGCATGCAGGTAGAACCATTGATCATGTGCTCTCGTGAAGCGCCGGACAGTCCTAGCCGGACTGCCCGCCAAGCTGCCAACCATAACTACACCCGAATCCTTGGCGAAGAGGATGCCATCAACAAAATCATGCTTCTCCTTACTGACCTTAAGCGTTACGCTGATCGCTTCGCCGAAGCTTTTGACCGGCAGATAGGTGAGCGTCACGTAGGGCTGAGCGGGTATCAGTTGAATTTCCGCAGCAGTGATCACGCCAATGGACCCGCAAGAACCTGCCGAACCCCAGAAAAGGTCTCTCTTTTCCTCCGGCGAGACCCTCACTATCTCGCCATTCGCCAGGATCATCTCGTACCAGTTAACTATCCGATTAAAACAGCCCCACTCAAATGAGCTGCTCTCTCCGGCTCCCCCCTGAATACCACCACCAACTGTAATGCCAGGAAACTCCATAACCACAGGAGGGATCATATCTTCTTGAAGGGTCGCCTCAACCAGTCTGTCCATTGAGACGTTTGCCTCAACAACGACTACCTGCCGCTTCTTGTTGATCGATAGAATATGATTAAGTTGGCTAACGTCTACGGTTGCCTGCTTGTCAAACCTGAGAGTCCGAGTCGTATTGGTTGATCCGTGATAGACACGAAATGGTACGTTCTGGTGGTGATACCGTCGGATGATAGAGGCTATCTTCCTGACACGGGCTGTATGCTCTCGGTTCATCTTTGATGGTAACTATAGCAGATGGCTAGCGACCAAGATGGTATGCTTGTAGGTAATTTATGATCCACTCCGCCCTGAACACCAATCTCTTTCTGACAATCAATCGTTTTGCCCAGCATACCCCAGCATGGCATAGTTTCTTTCTAGACGTTGCGAACGATGGTATCTATGTCTTTGCGCTGCTTCTCATCGCCGGTTGGCTTTATGCCAGACGAACAGGCTTGTCGAGGGTCGCCGCAGTAGTTTGGGCAGGGGGAGGAGCGCTTATCTCACTGGGCCTTAACCAGCCGATCGCTCATTTTTTCAATGAACCACGCCCCTACGACACACATCATCACATCCTAGTTCTGATCAAGAAGGCCAATGACGCCTCGTTCCCGAGCGACCATGGTGTCGTCGTTGGAGCTGTCACTCTAGGACTCTTCTTGGTTAATCCGATCCTTGGTTATATCTCGCTGGCCATGAGTCTGCTGCTCGCTTTCGCAAGAGTGTACGTCGCGGCCCATTACCCGCTCGATCTCCTCGCCGGCTTCACTCTTGGGGCGGTTGTCACGTTCGTAGGTTACCGGCTTACTCGCAAACTGCTTGTCAAACTCTTTTACATCCTACTTACGACGCCACTTTGGCCTCTACTGGGCCAGCACCACCGCGAGAAGAAGTAGCAGCTCGGCCTACCTTAGCTGCCTCTACATCCCCTGCCAAGGCAGCCACAAATGCGTTTAGATCAGCTTCCTCGGCCTCACTCGGAACTTCTACGCCGGCCGCGTTGGCTATTGCTCTGGTTACACGAGCCCTCCGATGCTGTTCGCCCATAGCGTAGTCAGCGATGAGGCGAGCGACCTGCTCCCGAATCCGCTCGCGATGACCGTCAACGTCGGTTTGCAGCTCGAAGAGCGAGTCCATTTGCATCGTCGCTCTGTCTTTTTCGGGGCGGTATCTTTTTCGAAGCTCATTAGCATAGTTTCGAATTAGTGAGACACCCATAAAGATAGCGTTAGTGTCCATGTTGTTAATACGTTGCAAGAGTACTACCATCTCCTCTTGCACGATCGCTTCAACAAGATCAGCGCGCCGGTCCTGGCGATCCAAATCAGCCTCTCGTGCAGCCCTACTGCGGGTTCTTCGCCACCGAAGCTCGGCGTACCCTGGATCATTGTCGATCAAAAAGCTTGCGTGCAGAATCATGACAGGTAGTGCCCGGGCCAACTCCAGTCCTAATCGTTCACTCTTACCCTCTGTCAGATCTCTTATAAGAGGAGGAAGGTCGGCATAGTGAAGGGCGAGAGATAGTAGCCCTGACTTTATACCAAAGGACTTAGCAAACTCTTCTTGAGTCGGGCCGATACGTCGAGGGTTAACTGTCCCACCATAAGCAGCTACATCTTGCCGGGCTTTCTCGAGAGCAATACTCTTCTGGTAGCGATACATCTCTGCGATTGCCCGCAAGTTTCGAAGAATTGGAACCTCGCAGTGGATGTTCTCCTCCACTTGATCGGCAAGCAGACTCACAAGGTTATCTGGTCGGTTTAACTGGGCAGGTATGTACTCTAGGTTGGGATCCCGGTCAGCATCGACAGCAGCCTGCTTGACGCCTTTTAGTCTCGAGTGGCCAGCTACGAGTTGCGCATACTCTCCAGCTCGAGCAACAATCTGGCCGCCGACAATGTAGTCCGTCCCGAGTGGAGTCAATGCCCCAAGCAGGACGTCGGTGCCCCAGGTCTGGTTTGTCCAACGGACATACTCATCCATCAAGTCAGGTGTCAGGATGGCAATGTTAACCGGGTTGATAAGCCCGCGTCGAGCAATCGAGCCAGTCAGTGCCGCCTGTTGAGCGTTCTCACCAGGTCGGGTCTGGCCCAAAACATTGATGCAGCCGACCAAGACGTCATCGATCCTGATCTTCCTTGACGGTCTCATCTCTGGAGAACCGCTCGGCCGAAGGTCAGGGCCGGGGACAGCATGGAGTCGTCTTTCAGCAGCTTCAGGTGGCGCATGCGCTACCATTTAATGCCCCTCCAATCTCGCTACTTATATATGACCACATACAGCAGTCGTCTTCAAGATAAAAGCGATCTATTTTTGTTGACCCTACACGTTTATGTATAATTAGGGCATGTTACTGCTTATCGTTCACATCATTTTGGCCTTAGGCGGCCTCATTCTCATGGGTTCGGCTATAGCCGCCAAGGTAGCAGGTTCACAACTCAGCAAAAGGTTGTCACGAGCATCGCTTATCAGCGCTGCCGGTATGCTCGTTACGGGTTTCGGACTTGTCGTAACAACGCACTCGTCACTGACATCGGCCTGTTTGAGCGGCCTGAGCTATTTAGCGATACTGGTCGTACTCTATGCGGCCTACAGTCGAGCTACTGCCCGTAGTTCCTCAGCCCTATAACGATCGCATTGTACAATGCCATGCCTGTTGGTAGTTACTCGCTGGTAACGGTCACCGACCAGCCGCATTCGCTGTTGACTGCAAGGTAGTAGTTATGGCCAGGGTCTTGAGGATAGATTGTGGTTGTGATGTTCGTGGCTCCACTGCCGAGAGCATTGGCGATAGTCTGGTCATCGCTATTGTTACTGGACTGGATGCCGTACTCAAGGTCTGCAATGAAGTTTCCACTGCCACCATCAGATGAGCAGTCGTAGGAGTAGATCACTGTTAGCTGGGATGTGGATACTAGAAACGGGGCACTGTTCTGGATACCGTTGCCAGACATGTTGAGTAGTACTTTCGGTGTTGACACCGGCCTCGGTGTGGCGGTTGTTTTCGTAGTAGGTGTAGGTTTGTTAGCTGAACTACTCTCGGCCGCCGCTATGTCTTCTCTTTGTGTTGTGTTGCTGGGTGATATTGTGGGGCCAATGCCACCTGGAGGGCTGCTGTTTGTCTTAGTGTCATTGCTTGTAATACTCCCTACGACCCCGACGACTACAAAGAATAAGAGTAACCCCATAACGATTGAGGCTGTTTTATTTCTCTTTGCAAACGATTTGAAAGTCCACTTCTCATAGTGTGGTGTATGTGTCATGCCATACCTCTACTCTTATGTTGTAATGGAACCATCATTCCCTTTACAATGCAAGTCAGATTAACTGTGAGGTAAGGGGATGAAACATGAGAGAGAGCCTAAATGGGCTGCCGTATATAGGGATTTTGTTGTGCTCGCGTTGGTCATACTGATTGCGGGTGTGGTGTATGTTGGCATCACCGTCCGACAAGCTGAGCATGAGGTTGCGGCTGCTGTTCAGGCTGCTAATAACGCGGATATGGACGCTCAGAGCGCAACTAATGAAGCTCATCAGGCTGATCAAGATGCACAACAGGCCGATAGCGATATAGGCAGCGTCTGTTCGGCCGTCAGTGATATACCCGATGCTGGTAGTTGCTAGCTGAGATGCAGGCCGACGAAGCTATGGCTTCTAGAGTATGCGAGTGAGTATCCCCAGAAGTATAGGAGAGTAGCACATTAATATAGAGGGTGCTCTACGCTACACTGTTGAATGTCATACGATGTTTGCCATACGTCTTGGCCGGGATCATTGTATTGGGTTCCTCCCACGTTGATGGTGTTATGTATGCTTTGAGATTTATTTATCCAGAAGTTGTTAACACAAGTGCTGCGTGCGTGCCATTCGTAAAGCTCGAATACAAGTAGTGCAACTATCAGGAATACTACAATCCTTGATGTGTTATAGGTGTTGGCATAGTGATGTGGTTCGTCGTTCATAGTAGTGGTTTCAATATAGTTTAGTAGCTGGTGATATGTGGCCACGGAGGCGGTAGTGAAAGGTTGTATCCGGATGGGCAGGAGTTGCCAATGTTCACTTGATCCTCGCTGTAGAGATTTTGGACGTTGGCATTTTGGTTGTCTATTTCGCTGTTAATTGATGCGACGCTGTCTTGTTGGTATTCGAGCTCTTGAACATACTGAGGGGTTCTGTTGTTTTCGTTTGTTAGAGCTTCGTCAGCTTGATTAATCAAGTTGGTACAGTCTCGCGATTGCTGCTGGGCAAGTTGCTGGTTGTCGTTTTGAGATGAGGTGTCGGTTGGTATTGATGAGCTAGAGGTAGTGTCGAGGGATTTTGTTGTTGGGACGGTGGCGACTGGTTTAGCTGTAGTGCTGGAGGGTAACTTCGGGGTGGATGTGTGAGGTATGGTGATGGCTTGTGATGTAGTGCCGATATATGCCAACTGGTCGACCTTATAGACATGGTATATGGCGATAGACATAATGCCAACGCATAAGACGGCAGTAGTTACCCATATTGGGACGAGCGTTGACCTCTTCATGCCACGCATTATATACCATAAAAAATGCAACATGGTATAATAACCTTTCCACCAGAGATGATCATGTTCTCGCCAGACCTATAACGACCGGTTACCCATCGTGCAATGCCAAGTCTGTTGTACGTGTGTTACTACATAGCTTGGCGCGTGAACCCAGCACTGAACACTGTCATGGAAGAAGAGTATGAACAGAATACCAAGAGCGACAACTATCGGCACCAGAACGGGCCAGATACGTCGGATAGCCAAGGCTCTTGTTCGCCATGTCTCACCTTTGGTATTTGATCGCCCCAGAACATAGCTGAGATAGCTGACGACGCAGAGCGCTAGCGCAACCAGAGGAAGATATAGAACCCAGAGACCAATATACGGCCAGTGCCAGAGCCAAGAAGTATACAGAGTATGATCGTTGATAACCTTATCAAGGGCGTTAGCTAACAAAGCCCCGAAGAAGGGGAGTAAGAGCAGCCCTGCAAGCAGGCTACTTCTGGTAATAAACGGCGGCGTCTGGTTCATTTCACCTCCTGTGTATTGGATGTTCTGCTTAGTGATATTGACCGACTGATCTGCCAGAATATGGAGCCACAGAGCAACTTGGCCTCGCCGAGTCTTAACCCCGTCAACCATATCAGCCGTTGTCCGCAGCATCTCGTCCTCGTAGCGAAGCCGGTATGGCCTTGGATAAAGCCGTAGGGCTTGGGCGTAAAGTGGGAAACGTTTCTTGAGATTACTCACTAGATAACTCCTAACCCGACATCGAGAACCTGGCGGCGGCGAGCAAGCTCCACTGCGTTATGAAAGTACTCGATTTCGGCATTAAGCCTCTTTCGCCCTTTCTCAGTCAGCCGATAGTAGCGCCGTCTCGCTTCTTCGCCAGGGACTTCCTCAATAAGGCCATCTTCGGTTAACTGCTTTATGGTAGTGTAGAGCGATCCGGGGCCAAGCTTTATCTTGCCAAGCGAGTCTTCAGTAACCTGCTGCATGATCTCATAGCCGTGACGCGGTCTTAGGCTGAGAGCCAGAAGAATGCTGAATGAGACCTGAGGGAGTAGATTCATCGAACGTTTCATGATCTTATCATATCGTGTGACGATATAATGTCAATCTATATGTCCACACGACTGTAGAGTAGGCAAAAATTGAGCAGCGTACTCATCGGAGAGCGTGGCGAATCTGTCTGGGGTCCAAACGATGCCAGTATCGTAGACCTGGTCGCCAGGCTGGCTACCAACGACATGCCAATGAACATGATCTCTCTTGATAGCCGACTCAGCTATGTCTGGCCGCGACTTCTGCCAAACGTCGGTACCTTTGAGCCCTAACTTGCCAAGCATGACTGCTCTCAGTATTTCGATCTCAACATCGAGGCTCCAACGTTCGACACGCGTAAGGTGGCGGGGATCAATGATATGCCTGTTTGGGATGACAAGAGCGTGGACGGTCGCACCGAGCAGACGAGGGTTTGATAGAAAACTTGTCACATGCTCTCCTCGATAGATCATACGATCTTGATATGTCGCAGGTTGGCAGAAGTCACAATCACGAGCTGACATACGGCCACAGTAGCCGAGCGGCTATATTTAGGCAACGATAAGCATGTTCATTAGACAAGTATTTCAGGTGCATCGGGGAAGGCGTTGTAACCCCTGGCCCGTAACGAAGCGCAGTAAGCACCGGTGTCCTCGATTATCAGTGTGTCACCAATGTTTGTGCTGGATAACAAGCGGGGTTCGATAGCGTCAGGGTCACCTAGCTTGGTGGTTAAGATATCACCAGTTTCGCAGTTATGACCAACCACCACGTACTCTTTCGTATCCTTACTGTCGTTCAGAGACCGTATCGTATGTCTGGCTCCGTAGAGGGTCGGTCTTAGGATGTCGTTCATACCCGTGTCTGTGCGGAGAAAGGTATAGCTGTCCTTGCCAGTATCGACGATGTCTACCACCGTCGTCAGGAGACAGCCTACGTGCGCTACGAGCCATGTCCCTGGCTCAATCTCAAGCTTGAGTTGGCGGCCATGACTCTTAGCAAAATCGTTCAGCTTTTTCGAGAAGACCTCAACGATCTCAGCCATATCCGCTTCCGCCTCTTCGCCGTAACGATGTACTTTGTAGCCCCCACCAATATCGAGTGTGGTTGCCTCTGGTACCTGCTCGCAGATTCGGAGCGCTGTGTCCATAACGCGAGCCCATATTGAAGACTCGGCACCCGCCCCGATATGTATGTGGAGTCGATCGATGACTAAACCTTTGCCACGGGCAAAATCGAGTGCCTTGTTAAGATATTCATGCCACAGACCAAAGCTGGCATTGGTTCCGGCAGTTATGGTTCGGTGACTGTGGCCAGAGCCAAGTCCTGGGTTAACCCGCAGGGCAATCTTGCTACCCTTCGGCGACACATCACTCAAAAGCTCTAACTGGTGCATCGAAGTAGCGACATACTGGACGCCGGCCTGAAGTAACTCGGATAAGTTATGGGCCGGGATCTGGCTTGATAAGCTGATCTTGTCCCCGGCAATACCATGTTGAAGCAGAGCCTCGGCTTCATAGCTTGAACTGGCATCGAAATGGAGACCAAGATCATCAAGAAGGCTGATGATAACTGGATGAGGATTCGCCTTGATGGCATACCTAACGGTCATCCCAAACGGTGTCATGAGAGCAAGCAACACACGAGCCCGCTGTTCGAGCTCTTTCATACTGTAGACGTAGAGCGGCGTACCATGACGCTCTACTAACCGGTGAGCGTTCTCATCAGATAGCCACATGTCATTACAGAGTACTGTAGATCACCCAAATTGCCAACCTTCCATTGATAATATCGAGAATAGTGGTATAAAAGTTTAAATGTCTGAGATGAGAATACATGAGGTGCTCTCAGTACCTCCGGTCGGCCACGGCAATCCCGCCGTAGCTCTAGCTCTTCAACGACAAGCCGAGCAAATCGGCTTGGATGTCAGGCTTATCAGTCTAGAGACAACTGCGCCACTTGCTCGACTTGCGCATCGCCGCATGACCAGGGATCCTGAGAGAGCCCGACGTTATATCAGTGACCCAGGGCGAAGAACAGGGCCGCTCAGCATCGCCTATGCGATTGCGAGCGCCCATGAATTTGCGAGCAGAGTCGGTGACGCGTCACCAGTTGCCTGGACTACTGTCCAGGAACATGCTCTGCTCGGCGCTAGCCCAAGGGCCTTAGAGCAACTTGGAGTTGTTGGAGTTAGACTTGCAACGCCGGATGTAAGCCCCAAGGAGAGCGGTGTCGCTGCAGCTAGAAAGCATCATGAGCTTGCGACAGTGTTTGTCTGGAATGCGATCACCCAGCGACTGCTTCGCCAACGTGGCATCAAAACCGAGCTGACGGCACCATATCTTGATCGTTACCATGGATACCATGATCTCCCCCAGAAAGGGCTACCGGTCGTGGCAAAGACCTCGGGTAGTGGCTTCCCACTCGAATGGCGACGCACTTTGCACCAGGCCCTTATGGAGCTTAGCTGCGACTGGGCGTTTCACACACCTGAACACCGTCATACTCCGAGCGGAAGCATAGAAAAACCTGACAGTTTGGCGAGTATCCATTCCTACTACAGCGACGTCGGTGATGACA
Source organism: Candidatus Saccharimonadales bacterium (assembly GCA_035945435.1). Classification (NCBI taxonomy): domain Bacteria; phylum Candidatus Saccharimonadota; class Candidatus Saccharimonadia; order Saccharimonadales (SeqCode); species Saccharimonadales bacterium (SeqCode). Next base: position 12,686 of record DASZAF010000019.1, read on the forward strand.
CCCAAGCGATAATCTGCTATCCGAGCGAGCAAGTAGGCCTTGTCTGTGGCAGGAACGAGCGTGGCAAGCCGACTTGGATGATTGCACTTCCTCCAAGAGGCACGCATGAGTACGAGAACTTGGTGTTCGCACGCGATCAGGGTGTATTGTGGGGTGAACTTGTGATGGATAACGGTTCAGCCCCAACACTTCCGGGCACTCGCGTAATTCCGGTTGGAAGCCTCACTCAAGAGATTGTTCGACTAGGCAATGAGCAGCCCAACTGGCGCCCCAGTGTCATCGGCCAACAGCCTTTCTGGGAGGTGGCTCAGACTTAGAGAACTACGGACCAGCTGAGATGATACGATTACTATAATGCGCAATACAACTATCTGCTTACTACTCAAGGACGGTTCGGTCTTACTGGCCATGAAGAAGCGCGGCTACGGTGTCGGGAAGTGGAACGGTGTCGGCGGCAAAGCAGCTGATGGTGAATCGATAGAGGAGACGACAATTCGTGAAACAGAAGAAGAGATTGGCGTCACTCCAACCCGCCTCACAAAAGTCGCCACTATTAATTTTCTGTTCCCGCCCGACCAACAATCAGATCATCAGTGCTTCGTCTTTACCTGCGACCAATGGAAAGGTACGCCCAGTGAGAGCGAAGAGATGCGTCCCGTGTGGTTTCCTCTGGATAAAATTCCTTACAAGGATATGTGGGAGAGTGATAGGCTCTGGCTACCGAAGATACTCAATGGCCAGAAGATGACAGTGACCGTACGTTCTGACGCTAATGATAAGATGGTTGGCTACGAAGAACTTCCTAATCGTGTGTAGGCCACTTCCTTAATTATGTTATGATATAGTAAATTCGTTATTGTGGCAGCGGACATCAGCAAGCAAAGAGACGCGAATAATGGGAGCACCGATACCATCTATTGCCGAATTCCACCCTGGAGATGTGGCAGACGTCGCTATTATTGGAGCCGGGCCGGCGGGGGTGCTGATTGGCTCGGATCTGATTACTGCCGGAAGAGTTGCTCCAGGCAACATCTGTCTAGTCGACCCGACCTTTAAGGCCGGTGACTTACAGCGCAAATTCCCAAATGTACCAGGCAATACTGCAGTCGATACATACCTAGGAGCCCTGGCTAGATATCTTGACAGCTCTGACAGGCCAGAATTTTCATTAGACCATATCCCGGGGTCCGAAACCTGTCCGATCAGCGATCTAACGCCACCTATCCAGTGGCTGAGCGATAGACTGCGCAGACAAGTGACAAGTCAGCGTGGATTTGTTGACGACGTCACTCTTCAAGATGACGGGTTCTGGAGGTTAACGGCGGGTGGCGAAACCCCTTGGACGCTTCTTAGCCGAGCGGTTGTCCTAACTACCGGAGGCCGGCCAAAAGAATTTGACGACATGGATGTCTCAGACGTAACTCGCAGTAAACTAATCTTTTTGCGAAAAGCACTCGACGGCGAAGCGCTGTCAAGGGAAGTAGGGTCTGACGACTCAGTCGCCATTCTCGGCTCTTCTCATTCTGGCATTTTGACCCTCATGAATCTTATGCAGATACCGCCCGAGTTACGGCCCCATTCAATAACGATGTACCATCGATCACCTCTCCGCCTGTCGAGTAAAGTTAACGGGACTACATTTTACGATAACACCGGTCTGAAGGGTTTACCGAAAAAATGGGCCGAAAGAAATCTGGCCAATAAAGATGATGGAACCATAGAGTATGTGGGCGAAAGATCTCCTTCGACTTCAGTGAGCTTCGTCCGACTTGATAATGTAGACGAACTCGCGGCGCTCCTTGAAGCAGACGAGACATGCACAAAGATTGTGGACGCCCGCGGTTTAGTGCCGCGCGAGAAGCCATACGTTTGGGCGCACGGCCTGGCCCGTCGTATTTCGACTGCCGCCATCGCTCACTTCGGCGCAATCGACTCTCGGGAAATGCCAGGCCTGTTTGCTGCTGGCGTGTTAGCGCCAAGGAGGGTCACAGAAAAAACATTAGGCGGTGAGGTGCTGCATGCAGGTGACGTCGGCGTGACCAAATTCGCAAAAACGTCGCAAGAGATTGCAGATGCGGCACTGACGCATTTAGGTCTTGCTCGAATATGACAAGCGATCGCTCACTCTGATTTACGACACCAACTACCACCCAGGTTGCTTAGGCCTCTAATTGCTTCCGTCTGGGATCAGGACGACGAAACTGGTCGTCAAACACACTCTGGACATTAGCGGCAGTCAGTGAGCCATCGTAATCGTTGTTAAAGCTGATACCATCGGCGTCATCAAAACCAACGACGATGCTAAAGGCGGCTGGTCCGTAGCGTCTTGTAGACTTAGCTTGCGCGGTGGACAGCTCCTCTACGTCATCAACCTCGTAGATGCGCACAGTACCTCCTAAGCCATTGATCCTACGATAGAACTCGGTAAGCATACCATGTCGAAAGACCATCATACCTCTGCGATCAGCTGTCGCTGCCGTCACCAAGCCGTACTCTCTGCCCGTTTCGTCACGTTGGTCGTATTGGGCTAGAAGCATCTCCTCCGGCCAGCGAGCAAAGTTCAGTATGCCAAACTCTGGACCCGATAGTACCTGACTAATTCCCGGACGTTGCTGCTCCAAATGGATAATGGCGGCGATGTTATCCTGTATATATGTGAGCTCAAAGCCGCCGTCTGCTTCCGCCCATCTACTTCGCAACTCGTCGTAATCAAGACCGAACCTGTCAAATATTGGCTTGATAACCGTTTCAGAGACTCTATCCTTAATGCTTTGATCAAGTCTTGGCTCGATCTGGGCTTCACCGAGCATCTCTCCTCCCAGCTTGGCTATCTCTGGATCCGGGTGTGCCATTATCTCGATTGCCGTCCTGACGACTTGTTCCTGCAGAGGGAGATCCTGGAAGCTTGCCACTATTGCCATTCCGTAGGCAAAAGTCGGTCGTCTTGCCTTGTCGATGTGCTTAAGTATCATAAGGGTTCGAGCCCTGTTGCTTTCGTCCGACTCGTATTCGCCGCCAGGGTTTGTCGTCTCCACAAGCGCCTCCCATAATGGCGTGCTTTTGACCAACGTCGCCTGAGTCCTTGCTAAGCGCGGCGTCAATCCCACCGAGACCGGCAGTTAGAACGTCGGAAGCTGCTAAGTGGACAGCAATGACTTGAGGGTTGCGTACATCGTCCTCTCGGATAGAGCCTCCGACATTAAAGTGGGTGCCCTGTAACTTTTGAACAACTCCTAGAGCTGCACCGAAGTCGGGTGATGCACTATCGGCTTGTAGGCCCGCTACTAATGTGGCCTGGTGTCGCCCAATATACCCTGCGGCCTGCCTGAGACGCCTTCTATCAGCAGACCAGTAGCGTTCCGTAAGTATCTCGTCGAGTCTGGTAACCACTCTGCCGATATCCCGGGATGGGGGACCGGCCTCGTCGCCATCCTGTCTGAGGGCAAGCTCAGAAGCTGAAGTGCCAACACGACTCAACCGCCGTATTCTCCAAGGGCGTTCACCAAGCAGCCTTCTCGCTACTACGCCACCCGGCTGATTATACTCGCGGGGTGCATCGGGATCCCCAGTTGGTTCAGGATTTTGGTGTCTATCTTGTGTCATTTGTTTTTGTGTACGATGTTATAGCAAACATATAATAGCATGCATAGATAAATAAGTCAATAAGCATAAGCTTTGACTTATAACACCTTTTATGCTAAAATAATCCCATATGGAAGCACCAGTCACCGACCAACGTTACCCTGGCGAGGATCTTGTAGAGGCGCATCGTAAAAGATACGAGATGATCGGTAGACTGCGACCAATAGGCAGGGCAGTCTGCATCGCAGCGGGGGTGGCTCTCACCGTTAGTATCTTGGGGCACACTGGTAACGCGCCAGAAGCTGTTCGTTCTATGCACGAGTATGGCACTGGCTCACCTATAGCGCCGGCATTCCCGAACCATCAACCACATACATCCCTTGCACCCACACCAGGCTTCGACGAATCACCAACCGGCCCTGGCTGGCTATGGCCGGCAGGCTACGACTATCTTATCGGAGCGGTCATGCTTGGCAGCTTCATTGGAACACGTGTCCTTAGTGTTATACACAGGCGAGGCGCTGACGATGGCACCAACCTGCGTCCACACGGCATGCCAGTTCAACGAATCTACGACAGGCCTTACCCCGCAGACAGAGAGGTTGTTTGGGGGCGGGATGCTCGCGTGGCCGCAAAGACCAGGATAGGACGCCACCTAGGTTTTATGGCTAGAGTCACACACAAGAGTAGGGTTGCCCAGAGATACCAGCCCGAAGTACACCGCATGCAGGCTAGTGGCGACCGTCGCTACCGCCGTACTGCCGCCTAATATTTGAACCTGAGGCTGTCTTTTGGGTTAATATCGCTGCAGGATGGCTGTTAATATACGTGTTCGATCAGTCAACTTTAGCTTTAGGCGCAAGCACCTAGTCTCAGGTTCGGTAATACTAGTCTTACTTGTTCTGAGTTCCCTGTGGCTTGCGAATATCAGTCCCTACAGAACTGACGCAAACGAACAGTACTTTCGCGCTAAAGTGTTGAGCACCCACATAAGCCGGTCGCCGACATTTGGTATGACCGAGACTATCGAAGCACAAGTTGTTGATGGGCCACATGCATCTAATACGACAACGGTTACCCGTACGGTTAACTATGGCGACAAAAGTTACGTGCGCATGCCGGTAGGAAGTGACATCTTACTCGGCAAAGAGAAGGGGACGGCTAATATCTACCAGTATATTGAACGTTGGCATATACCTGGTGTTGCAACGATCTTCACCATACTTCTTATAGTAGTGCTCCTGGTTGGCTGGTGGAGGGGCCTGACAAGCCTACTTGGGCTAACCATCAGCATATGGGTGCTCGCCGTTTTTGTGATACCCCGAATTATAGCCGGGTCTTCTCCGTATGCCGTTTGTATTGAGGCTGCATTTGTAATCACCATGATCTCGATCTACACCGCCCACGGGTTGAGTAAGCGAACGACGATCGCTTTGATAAGTTCCTGTATAACTCTTGGCGTGGTCATCGGCTTGGTCGCCCTCTCAACATACCTGGTCGGCACATCCGAGGTGGTCAACGAAGACGCAACCGGACTGGTGAGTGGCGCAAATTCAATCAGCCTCTCAGGCCTATTCACCGGAGCTATCATCATCGCTTCCCTCGGGGTCCTATACGACATAACGACCAGCCAGTCAGCTGCAGTCGACGAGATAAGAAAGGCTAATAGAAAACTCTCGAACTTAGAGTTGTATCACAAGGGTTTGTCAGTAGGGCGTGAGCATATAGCAGCACTCATTAATACGCTCGCGCTTGCCTACGTGGGCGTTGCCCTTCCCTCGATCCTCATAACCGTCATGTATAACAATGGTGCGCCGTTCGTCGTTGCTCTAAATGGCGAGCCCGTGGTCGAAGAGATCATCCGGACATTCGTAGCTTGCATGGGCACGCTTCTCGCCGTACCTATAACTACCGCCCTCGCAGCATATCTCCTCCCAAGATGGAGCCCGCACAAACAAAAACTCCTGAAAAACTGACGCGAGGCATTAATGGCGTATCGTTAGAAGCCCTTCGCCCCGTCTATGAGTCATTCTGTATTGTCTCGTGATTTTGGCCCAGTGCTTCAGGAGTGGTTAAATATAAGCAGCATGCAGCTCCTCTCAGCTAAAGACATACAAAAAAGCTACCGCAAAAATCATGTCCTGCGCGGTATTGATATTACTGTATCGGCAGGGACACTCGTTGCTATTGTCGGTGAAAACGGTTCGGGTAAGTCTACATTGCTGAAAGTATTAGCCGGTGAGCTTGCCTCGGACAGCGGTAGCGTACAGATAGAAGGTACTATCGGGTACTGCCCACAGCAGCCAGTTGTAAACGAAGCACTGACCGTGGGCGAACATTTGGGCTACTTCAAGGAAGCCTACCGATTGCCCAACACAGACTACGCAGACCACCTGCTTAACGTGCTGCATTTCAGCAAGTTTAAGGACGAACAGGTAGGCAACCTAAGCGGCGGCACCTGCCAAAAACTTAACCTGACTTTGGCGCTTATGCACCAGCCCTCGGTGCTGCTGCTTGACGAGCCATACCAAGGTTTTGACTGGGAAACCTATCTGCGTTTTTGGGATGTAGTTGAGGAGCTTAAGCGTAGCGGAAAAGCAATCGTCGTTATTTCGCACCTGATCTTTGAGCAAAAAAAGTTTGATCATATACTGCACCTGCATAACGGCCGTATTCGTGAGGTGCGAGCATGACGCAGTTCGGAGCAGCGGTCAGGTTCAGCCTCAAAGAACAGCTGACTAATCGTTTTGCGCTTGGACTGCTGGTATTATTTGTGCCCGTCTGGTACTGGCTGTTGGGTATTATTACACCTAGCAACGGAATACCCTTTAAGTTTGGCCCGACTGGCACACTCCTGCAGGTGAACGGTCACGAGCTTATATTACTTACTGCCGGTCTAAATGTCTTAGCCATGATTTTGGGCTTCATGTTTTTCCACTCGGCCCACAAGTCGTTGGTCTTTGATAAACGTTTGACGAGGGCCGGCCTGGGACGTGTGAGTTTCATAGTCGCTAAAGGGCTCGCGCTGTGTGTAGTGACCGCCGTGCTAGCACTGTACACGCTGGCAATACTTTTGGCCTTTTGGCACTTCCCAAACAACGTGTTTGAGGTTTGGTTGGGCTTCTGGCTCGTTTCACTGGTGTACGGCGCTTTCGGTCTACTACTCGGCATGCTGCTGAACAGCGAGTTGGCTGGCTTCTTTATCGTTATCATGGTCAGCCAAATCGACGTCTTTCTGCAGGTGCCGATTGGAAACCCCGTGGCTAACAAAGCATTCCTAAAGTTTTTCCCAAGCTACGGCGCTGAACAGCTCAGTACTGCAGGAGGCTTTACTCACGTATTTGCTAACAAAGAACTGCTGATGAGCCTTGCGTGGTTTGTTAGCTTTCTTTTGATAGCCTTAGCTATTTTTTACATACGAACGCGGTACAAAGGCAGCTTACGCACAGTGAGCCGTTAGGAAGCAAAAGAGGCCAATACGACCTCTAGTTTTTATGATACCCGCACTTGGTACATCGCAGTCGATAATATCAGAACATATTTTTGCTTAGCCATGCGACATGAAACGCAAAGCGCCTATCAGCACGAGGCTTTCAGCCACTACCCAGAGCGTGCTCGAGATGATCAGAGGCTTATCACGTATCTTGAGGCTGTAGGCCAACCATACTGCTGACGCGACAACATAACCGGTCCAGCTGATAGTAGATATGCTGGAAGCGTTGTGAGAAGACCATATTTTATAAATCTGAGGTATCGTTAGCAGCGGTTCTATAACAGCAATGAGAAGAAATATAGCGCTTAATGCTCTTGATCCACTTTGATGCTTTTTCGTGTGGTTCACTTAGTATTTATACTAGCACGCCCAAAAGGGCTAGGTGTCTGAGTATTGATTAGTATGAGTTTTTATGTTAAAATATAGTATATATGTCCCCACAACCCCCGCGCCATATCGGTTTTCATATCCGACGCCCAGGTCCTGATCAAGAGCCGGAGCATCCAGGCCACAGAGGCCAGATAGATGACGACCAGGCGCGGCGTTTAGGCCACTCTACGT
>DASZAF010000020.1 GCA_035945435.1 Candidatus Saccharimonadales bacterium
ATTATAGTAATAGATAAGAAGAGTAAGCGCAAGCACTTTTTTCAGATAATCTAAGGAGGAGCAACGATGAAGATTATAGAGAGGCTGATCAAACCAGTTTATGCCCACTGTGATATACCATGCGGTATCTACGAAACGGACACCATGACTCACGCTGCTCAGACCTGCGTTCGGATGGTCGAGCTGCTTGAACAGCTTGGAGAGCCAACGACAACCGAGAAGAAAGCCACTTTAAATAGATGTGTCTGGGTTAAGGAGAAGCATGCTAACAAGTGCAAAAGGGAGCTTTATACCCTTTGGAGTGACTACTTTAAACCTGAGCATCTTGATAAGTACCCAGACCTTCACGAAAAGTTCTGGATGGCTGCTAAACAATGCGGCAAGGTGAAGCAGACTGTGAGCAAAGAAGAGTGCCAGAAGCTCTGTGACATGGTAGCTGATATCGCCACAATGTTCGCTGATTCCAAGAAGAAGTAGTCAGACCTCGCTATGCTGTACGTCCGTCGAGTTGTGGGCGCGAGTATGGAGCCCATACTGAAGTCCGGTCGGATATGCGTCTTTTTGAGACGCAGACGATACACAACTGGTCATATTGTGATTGCCAGGGTACACCCTGACGGTGAGGTTGTGAAATACCTACACGGTGATCACTTGGTCGGTGCTAACTCAAGGTCCTCACGCTATGTTCTAAGTGATGCGAACCAGATTGTCGGCAAGCTTATTTGGCCGCGGGTTAATAGACAACAGATTGAATCATACTGATATACGGGTTATAATCCCTCATGTGTTATTGGCGAGTGGCCAAGTGGTAAGGCGCCGCGCTCTGGACGCGGAGATCGTAGGTTCGAATCCTACCTCGCCAGCCAGTAACTCTGTTATTTAGTGTTTGAATCCCATATGCGACCAGTTGTCCTCCATTTGCGACAGCTTCATTAAAAAACAATTCCTGCAATCTGCTCAAATTATTAGCCTTCGTATAACACCGTTTGTGTTAAAGTGTCCTCCATGAACGATGATTCCCCATTAACACTCATCTTGGTCACTGGTCTGCCTGCTTCGGGCAAGACAGTGCTAAGCCAGAAAATAGCGGAAGCGATACAGTTGCCGCTTATTAGCAAAGACGGCATCAAGGAAGTACTCCTCGACAATCTAGGTTGGAGTGACATACAGTGGTCGATGAAGCTGGGAAGAACCACCTATGACCTAGTCTTCTACTTCATAGAGCGACAACTTAAAGGAGGTAGCTCACTTATAGTAGAGAGTCCTTTCCACCCCGAGTTCCATAATGAAAGGCTGCAAGAATTACAAAAACTCTACCACTTCCAGTGTGTACAAATACTCTGCTATGCAAATGGCAAAGTACTCCTTGAACGATATAAACACCGTTCCCAGTCTATAGAGCGACATCCTGGTCAGGACAAGGCAGAAGACATAGCCGGCTTTGAGGCGAAGATGCTAAAGGAAAAAGATAGGACACTAGAACTCAAAGGACCGATTATTGAAGTAGATACTACTGACTTTGTACAGATAGATGAAGAGGGGATCTTTAAACAATTACGGGAATTACTAGGACCAAAGGGTCTCACAAGCCATAGACACGTGACCTAGATAGGCCTTGGTTCATCCCTAATTCTAAAAGAACCTCTGTTCCGCAGGGGTTTTGCTATTATATGTACATCATGAAGAAGGCAGCTATCGAGGCACTACCCCAAGTCCAACAAGCAAGTCGTGTACTTGCCGAGCTCGAGAATCAAGGTCTCATCGAACCCGCTATTGCTTCAGGATGGACTCGTGGCTTTTTAACTGATACAACCCCAAGTGATATCGATATTTCTTATGTAGGTACCGTGCCCCATGAAAGAGCGCGGGAGTACTTACGAACCATACTAGACGAGGTAAAGCCGGCGGGTGACTGGGATGTCAATGGTATCTGGAACGCCCAACAGGCCTATGGACTGAGGCACACGGTAGAAAACTATCTTCGTTTCTATGTATGCAGTATCGATACGGTCTATCTTGCTGCGGATGGCAAGCTCCACGATCCGACAGGTTACGGCTTTAAGGACGCCATGGGCCGAGTCTTACGGCTGAACACGTACGACACCGAAGACGGAAGGATGCCTACACCTGCCGAAGATGTCTACGTATGTATGGAAGGGTGCCGTCGTATGGCAAAACTCGGGTGGACACCTACGTCGGGGTCTGTAGAGAGGATCAAGAATGGCGTGAGGAACTGGGATCGTCTAAGTCCTTCAGAACAAGAGCGGCAGATTGTTAAAAAGGTTATCGGCAAATATTCATCGAAAGAGTTCAATCGAGCCAAAGCCGTCTACGCGAAGTATGGCTGGGGGTTTGTGTTTGATCTTGCGATGCAAGCTGGACGTGCTTAGGCCGAACTTCAGCCTTAGACTGTTACGCCGTGTTACTCTAAGAATACAAGTATAGGAGAGCACATGGCACAAAAAATTAAGTCCTGCTGGTGGTTTGATGGTAACGCTAAAGAGGCTGTTGATTATTACGTATCGGTATTTCCAGACAGCAAAATAGTTAATACGATGCACTACCCAAACAGTGCGGAAGAAGGGCTTGCTGATTTCCAGAAAGATATGGCAGGCAAGGAACTGGTAATCGACTTTGAGCTAAACGGGCAAAGTTTCATGGCGTTAAACGCTGGGCCAGAATTTAAGTTTAATGAGGCTGTCTCCTTTGTAGTAGGTTGTAAAGATCAAGAAGAGATCGATTATTACTGGGAAAAGCTTTCTAATGTACCAGAGGCTGAACAATGTGGTTGGTGTAAAGACCGCTATGGGCTGAGCTGGCAAATAGTCCCAGAGAATATGGACGAGCTTTTAAGTCGACCGAACGCCTTTGCGCACATGATGAAGATGAAGAAGTTCGTTATAGATGAGCTTTAGGGATCCCGAGTACAGCCGAGTGATCTATAATTTAGACAACAGGAGGGTTTATGAAAAAGTATTTGGTCCTTTATTATTCGCCAACTTCAGCTGAAGAGCGAATCAAGCAAGCTGGTATGGATAAAATGAAAGCCAGCATGGCCGAGTGGATGGAATGGAAGAATCGTCATGGTAATGCGCTTGTTGATTTTGGATCGCCCGTGAAGCCATCGAAGAAACTAGACAAAGGGGTGGTTGAGGACGACCAGGGCTGGACTACAGGCTATTCGGTGATCCAGGCCGAAAACTTAGATCAAGCGGTTGAGATCATGAAAGATCACCCTAATTTCAAAAACCCCGATGGTCCTGATATTGAAATCCTGGAGTACGTCTCGATGCCGGGTATGCCGGAGTAAATGTCTAGCTCGTCGTCGACGGGGTTTTGAAATCGGTTCACCTGACTAGCCATAGGTGTAAGTGCTATTAGGACTTCCTGTGCAAAAGGAATACTAAATAGAACGATACATACACCAAAACAATTCCCACGTTGACCATTAGCCGCTCCCAAAAATGGTGTCGGAAGAAGAGTACGTCAACAGATACCACCGTTGCGGCCATGGCTAGAAGGTAAATTATAGTGATTGAAGTTCTTCCCATCCTATTATTCCTTAGAGACCTTACGAGCGAGACGTGCCTCAAGAACACCTAGCCAAAACCCGAAGAAGAAGATAAGTACTTGGTGGAATCTGTGGGTACTTATGAACCGCCAAGTCAACAAGAGTACGACAGCCCACGCCACAATGGCGCCAATAACCCAAACCCGGTACGGGTATTTTTTGATCATGACAATATTATAAACCCGCAAGTGGCTTCACAAAAATCGAGGAGGTGTTAACAGTAGGGGCAGGCCAGAATTTGATTTATACAGCTATTATGCTATGGTTTATATAACTATGGCAGAATCCCTTGAAAGAGATTTATTCTTTGCAACTTCGTTTTCGGGTCATGTAGATTATGACACCGGGGCTGTACATGACGACTTCAGGGAGAGAATTGAGGATATTCTTACGGCCCTGAGAGGAGTTGGTGGTTTCGCTGTCTACTGCGCTGTCGAAGCCGAGGGCTGGAGAATTAGCGATAAGGAGCCTGGAGCAAGCATGGCGCAGAATTTCGCAGATATCGAAGCTCGTCCTACATTTTTGGCATTGGTCGATGGGGTCGGGTCGGACGGTCGTGGCGTAGAAGTTGAGCATGCCTACAATAGCGGCAACAGGGTATTTCTAGCTACAGGACCAGGTGAAAGACTAAGTTGGGTTATGCGGGAACTTGTTGCTCTTGGGAGAGCGGTCCATATTCCGTACCATGAACCAAGCGATCTGGCCGAGCAGCTGAGGCAACAGATCGAAAGCTAAGCCCAATTGTTAGCGGTCTAGACCTTAACTTTGAGCTAAAGGCGTATGCGTACTTGAATGGAACGCTCCAATGATCGATAATCTCTGCATAAGAAGTCACGAATGAATGGTGAAGCTGGTGAGTAGTTGGAAAGTAAGCAAGAAGGTATATCTTAGGTATCTCAAACACCTAGCAAAGCGGCCAACGCTATGGATCGCTGGTCTCGTATGCCTGCTAGTGGTAGGAGGTAGCCTGATTCTCATTAGTCGCTACGTTCATACATATACTCATAATCGACAGACTACGGCCACTGCAAAAAAGACACCGACTAAAACTGTCGCCAAAACTGCACCTTGTGTGCCGACGAACAGTGGAAGCAGCCAAGTTGTCTGCACGCCACTCTCCACCATCACGCCTACATATAAGGGGCCAAAGGAGGAGAACAATACCGCACCGCCAGTTACGGTAACAATCCCTCCGCCTTCGTATACGCCGCCAGCGTATTCTATCGACGAGAACCAGAAGTGTTCGGTCGGAGCCCTGTTAAGCGGGCGCAGGGGTGTGATCTGTATATCCCCCGAAGCCATTACCGCTACCGAAGCGAACGACAATGAGTCGTATTCACTAACGATTGTTTATAAGCTTACTGATAACGGTGAACCCGCCAATTCATGTTCGGATACAAATTTTAGCCTTCAGAATTTTTCCATTGCTACCCCTGACGGCGCCGTATCTCCGACCGGGTCCGGTGCGAACTGTAGTAGCGACCAGGTCACCTTCAGTATCTCAAACGTGGCAGCAGACAGCTTGTCATACGGCGACTCAACGTGGCAGATTACGTCTAATTGATTTTTTTGGTAATTAAAACAAACTGTACCGTCGCTATGATCCAAGCTGCACAGTATCCAGCGAAGATTAAGGCCAGGTCTCCGATGCTCGGGGAGCTCTTGAGCCCCCATCGAATTAGAAATATGATCCCCCAAACGATAAAAACCGTCACGCTCCAGGTTGCCCACGACTTGTATGATTTGTTCATGGCATCATTGTACTTCCAAAAGCGCCCTAGTCTAGGTTTTTGTTATACTGCACTTATGAACCTAAATGATGCGTAGAAAGGTTTGAAGGGGACGCCGATGAAAGAAGACGATAAAAAAGCAAAGCTGAGAACTGAAGGAGAGACCGAGGTGCTTGCTGCAATCGCTGCGATGCAGGAACCTGACCGTGCGATTAGTAAACGTCTCCATGCTGTTATCACGACCAGTGCACCGTCGCTGATACCGAGAACTTGGTACAGCATGCCCGCGTACACAAATGGCAGTAAAATAGTCTGTTTCTTCCGCAGTAAACAGAAATTCGGTGAGAGGTACATGACCCTGGGTTTTAATGACTCGGCGAAACTCGATGATGGTGGCATGTGGCCTATTTACTTTGCGTTAACTGAGCTCACAGCCGCTGAAGAGGCAAAAATCGGTGCACTCGTGAAGAAAGCAGTAAGCTGAGAACGTATGAGCAACTTGCATCTAAAATCTAATCCGACTCTTTCCGATATCCAAAAATATGTTATCGACCTCGAAAAAGAACGTGGCTTTAATAACAGCCTGACAGAAGACTGTCTGCTACTTATCGAAGAGGTTGGCGAGCTTTGCAAAGTGGTTCGCAAGTCACCCCATACGTCGATGGGAATCGATGTTAATAAGACTTATGAATTCGATACTGGTGGCGAGATTGCCGATGTTCTTATTATGTTGACTGCGATTGCGAATAAGCTCGGCGTGGATATGGAGGCTGCCTTTCGTGAAAAAGAAGAACGAAACAAGTTACGAACGTGGTTATAAGGAGCGGTACTGCAAAACAAGCTTAATGAGTGTGCTGCTTGGCGAATAGTGCCTACTGATTGATTGTCACGTTGATAGAACTGCTACTAGTGCTCGTGGCATTGCCGCTCTGTTGGCTAACATCAGAGATGTTGACATTGCTATTAGAGTCATCATCATTCTTAGACATACATTCTATGAAGGCCCTGATACCGTCCACGCCTGAGCTAACCGACTTATCGCATGAATTCGGGACATTTATAGTTGCTGTAGATGTGCCTGATGTCTCCATGGGTGGCGGTAATGGTAGGGCGGCCATTGCCTCAAAGTGAGACTTGAGGTCAGGAAGCCGAACATTGATATGTTGTTCTGGCGGCACGATCCATGTCACATCGGTGGCCGTCAGACTTTGATGACTACTCGATGTGAATGCGAATGCAAGGCCAACAAGAGCGGGGATAAGCAAGAATGCTAGAGTCGCAGCTCGTTTCTTATTTGTGCCCACCCAAATACCCATATACTTCTATTCTACAACTTGTTGTCTAGTTATTCAGTGAATTTGGGGTGTGAGCTTTATTACTGCTGCCTACCCGCAGCCACCGCTTCAACGGTAGCCATGGAGACTTCTGCGGAGATGGACAGGATCTCATCCAGTAGTGCCCGGCGGCATGCGAGCACCCTGTTAGATGCACCGGGTGTGGAGGTTAGCATCGCTTCAACTTCGCTATCTCTAAAACAAAACGGATACGCAACACCCCTCGATAGCTGTCGGTCAACACGAGGTGGCAGAGAACGGAGCAGGCGTATTACCTCAAGGGCGCTGTCGCTTCCTGATGCAGGATCGCTGACGCTCTGCAGGACCCATATCGTGCACCTTCCGAGTGTTCGTGGTGTCACAAGCCGACGCCCTCTCTCTGGCGTAACCGCCAAACAAATGCGTCCAAGGTCCCCACAGTTAAGTTGGCTGGAAAGTCGACCCTCAGGTTGGCCTGGTTGGTCGAAAGGTTCAGCGAGGTCATCGATTGCCAGCAATCCTCCCGCCGACATTTCTAACAGGGTTCGAGCTCGCTCTGTTGGATGTACGTCTACAGACATGCAATTACAGTACAATGATATGCTTCTATAGTCTAGGGAAGGCTAAGCAAGCTCAAGGATAAGAGGAAGATGATCGGATATCTCTATATTAGGAGCAGAGAAAGATTTGACCGCCACGCCCTTCGTAAAGGTGTAGTCCGAGTAATACTGCCTAGGATTGTTTGGGTACTTCTCCCAAATGAGACGATTCCGCGTATTCTTAATGTCGAACTCGTTAATTAAGTCTCTGTAACCATTCTCCGCGAATAACTTGATACTTTCATTCTGTGGGAAGAGATTAAAATCACCCCCGATAACGACGTGGTCTTTATCCTTGAAGAAATCTATCAGTCCACGTGACGCCATGATGCGTTTCTGAGTGTCGAGTTTATCGATAGGTCTGGACATGCCATGGTAGTTACAGACGTACAGGTCACCATTAGAAGTCTTGACATGTAAATAAAGACCTAGGCCAACCCCGGCCTTGTCACCAAAGATCGTACCAGTTTCAACTAGGTCTAGATTTCTTTGACAGTATACAAGTTGATGGAAATCGTCATTCGTGCTGACAAACTTGTGCTTATACAGAGATCTGTAACCAGTGAGTGTTTCTGAAGCCAGGTGGCGCATTGTCTCATAGGCTTCTTGGAAGCAGAAGATGTCAGTATCATTCGTCTTTTCGGCCAAAAAAGCCCGAAGAGGCTTATCCACCCCTCCATTCATGGTGTTGAGAAAGACTAGCTTCATGTCATCTTGAGTTTACCGCACTCAGTGACACAATCAAGCTGTCGAACCTACTTACCTATGGTGTTTACTTTCTCCCAAGGCAGCCCACTCTTCCCGAAATGCCCATAGGCTGACGTCTGACCATATATCGGGCGGCCCAGATCAAGTTTCTTGATGATGCCACTGACGCTCGTATCGATCAGCTTATCCTTGAAGTCGTAGAGGGCTTTCTCTATGACTGTGGCCGTTCCGAAGGTGTCGATCGTCTGCATAAGGGGTTTTGCATGGCCGATGACATAGGCAAGCCCAACCTCACATTTGCTGGCAAGACCAGCAGCGACGATATTCTTGGCGATATATCTGGCAGCGTACGCACCGGACCGGTCAACCTTGCTCGGGTCTTTGCCGCTGAATGCGCCGCCACCGACACGGGCGTATCCACCATAGGTATCGACCACGATCTTGCGGCCGGTCAGGCCTGCGTCACTTTCAGGCCCAGGTATAAACCAAAGACCTGTGCCGTTTACGACAATGTCGGCATCTTTCGGTAATTTAAAGCCATAGTGTTTGAGAACTGGAGTGAAGACGTGTTCAATGATCTCGGCCCGAACTTTTGTATGTGATGTTTTCTCATCATGTGCTACGGCAGCAACGAGCTTTTCGACAGCAACCGGCCGACCGCTCTCGTAGCGTATGGTTACCTGGGCCTTACCATCCGGGCGGAGCCAGGCTAGTAGTTTTTTCTGTCGCACTTCGTCGATCCGTCGAGTGAGAGCGTGAGCCATAGCAATTGGTAGCGGCATCAGCTCCGGTGTCTCGTCACAGGCAAATCCAAACATCATGCCTTGGTCGCCGGCTCCACCCGGGTCAACACCCATCTCAATCTCTGGTGACTGTTCGTGAACGTCGTTGCTAAATGTCGATTCTTGATAGCTAAAACCCCATGCAGGTACGTCGTAACCCAGTTCACGAACTTTGTCTCGGACGATCTTTTCGTAATCGATCTTTGCCTTGCTCTTAATTTCACCAAAAAGACAGATCTGATTAGCCCCAGCAACCGTCTCGATGCCGGTGTGGCTATGAGGATCTTGGGCGAGTGCGGCATCAACTACTGCGTCAGATATTGCGTCGCAGATCTTGTCTGGATGGCCAGCGCAGACTGACTCACTGGTAAATAGGGTAGTATTGTCCAAGCTATTGGGCATAAAAAATCCTCTCTGCCTTGTTGTCGGCGGAAAGGATACGACACTGTCGAAATATCTTCCCCACCGCAATCGGCGGGCTAGATGTGGCACCAACACTTGTTCCCAAGCAGGTTGCCGGCAGGTCAATAAGCTAGATCTCTCGCTGCACTCTGTATATTGTTTAAGTTGTTAAGCACTGTCGATTGTAACATAGCGCTAGAGTTAGCACTATGCCGCTTGGAGGACGGCACCACCAACGACTTTGACGAGCTGCATACGTTCAAGCTCGGGTTCGATTTTCTGGTGATAGACCTCGCCGTTCACGAGAGAGTCACCTTCGTCACGGAAGAAAGCAGTTACGCGTTCACCACTCAGTATGTATGGTAACCAGAACCTGTAATCGTCTGGCATGCGATCGTACGGAATCTGATCCTCCTGAAACCACTCGAGGTCAACTAGTTCGGGGTCCTCTCTGCTGTCTTCATCGCGAGTCTCCTTAGATGGCGGACAATCAACGACAAACAGTGTGACCGTACTCGTCTCATCTTCGCTGTCTGTTAGATTCAGATTCCCAACCCATCTGAAACTGCTTGTGACTAGATCAAGACCGGTTTCCTGAGAGAGCTCGCTTCGAGCATTTTCTCTTAAGGCGTCCCAAAAATTCATGCCAAATGCGAGCTCATACTCATCTTTGCCCCCTGGGGCTACCAATCTGCCCATCCCGAAACCGCGAGTCTTGCGACCAAGCAAAATACGACCGTTTTTCCGAACGATCGTAAGACTATAGTTGTCGGTGGACTCAAGTGCCTCAGCTCCCGCATACGCCTCAGTCATGAACACTACTATACAATGATTGTTCAGTTTGAGCAATCTCATTCACTCTCTGTAAGTTCTGTTTCAGCTCTCTGGACAGTGGGAGTAAACTATAGAGTATAAGCATAAGGAGGATAGGTATGTGGGAACTATACGTAGCGAGCTTCTTTGCGGGTGCTTTTGCTGCCAACGGCGTGCCCCACTTTGTTAAAGGCGTAACCGGGCAGAAGCATATGACCCCGTTTGGTAGGCCATCATCAGCTGTGGTCAACGTTGCATGGGGCTGGGCAAACTTCGTGGTTGCAGCTGGTCTCTTGGCGGTCGTACGCTCCCATATCCGTCTTCATCCGCTCAGGACTATGTGTCTTGTGGGAGCCGGTGTGCTCATAATGGGCCTCTTACTGGCAATGACGTGGTCTAAACACCCGGAATATAATAAGTAGCTGCTAGATCTTTGCCTGCTCGTCACGATGTGTGATAGCGAGGAACGTGACGAACACTACGATCAGGGCAGTTAACACGAGGCTAATATTACCCCGGCCGAAATTAAGGCCTCCTAAATAGTGTGGTACTCCGAACCAGTCAGCGAACGAGGCCCCAAGAGGCCTGGTGATGATGTAGGCAAACCAGAACGCAAAGACGGCATTAATGCGGAAGAGCCAGTAGGCGAGAGCGGGGATCGCAAAGATGACAGCAAAGAGGACACCCGAGAAGAAGTATCCGAGATGAAAGGTTGCAGCCGTCAGGTCACCTGTAGCGGTGCCCAGGGCGAAAGTCGCTAAGACAGTCAGCCAGTAGAATGCCTCGCGCCGTTTCGTATGGATGCTGTGGATCGAGAGAGTTCGCTCGCTAGCGTACCAGACAGCAAATATGATGGTCAGCACAACCGCGTAAAAGAGACTTGAAACGATATACGGAATACCTAGTTTTACGTGTAGTACATCTGCTGCCATCGTTCCGAAGACGCTGACCATAGCAACTGCCGTCCAATAAGCCCAAACGCTGTATCCTTCTCTCGAGAACTGCCAGACGAGAGCGGCAACAATTCCCGCTGTCCCGAGAAGCACTGCAAGATAGGGATTATAACGGTGGACCAGGAAATCCGATAGCGCTTCACCCATCCCAGTCGTTAAGATCTTAATGATCCAGAAGTACGCAGTAATCTTCGGGACTTTGGTTAGTACTTGCCAGGCTTGATGTCGTGCCCCCTGAAAAGCCGTGCGACGCGCAGGACGATAGTTTGAGCTTGGAAGCCGTAATCTCCCAGGTTGTGCGTAGACGTGTCGTCGCCTGGGCCTAAAGTCATTCATGGTGCACCCCAACAGATCGCTTCAAGAACTCAAAGTCTATCAGAACATCAGACAGATCGCGTCCAGCAACTTCACAGACTGGTATGTTCTGCTCAAATTTTTCGTAGTGAACGAGAGTTGACATTATATGATTTCCGTCCAGAAGGAGAGTCTGATGGGTGGCTAGATCGGTCATGATGGGAACCGGCCAGAGTTTTTTTGGATACGTTCGTCGCTTTTTGATATACTCAACCGTTTCAGGAAAATTTGCACCCTGCGATAGGTGTATAGCTCTGTATGAAGCGTCGTTAATTATCTCCTCGGGGATACAGCTATAGCGCTTCCCATTGTAATACCAGGGGCAATAATAGTCGGACATCTCTTTCAGGTTGCGATAGCCTGTGTTGATAGCTATCTCATCGTGGCGAGTAAGAGCGTCGTAGTCGAGCAAGACGCGTATATGGTGTTTGAACTGCTCCGTAAACTGTTCGACAGTAAGCTGCATCAACCTTAATTATCGGCTACTTTTCGATTACCGCCAACCCAAGAGCCATACAAATAAGGCCAACGTCACGGAAAGTAACAAGTGTTTGGCCTGGATTTGAAATGACGATGCCAGCAAGCGTTAGCGCACCAAGAAGTGCCGCGTAACGCACATACCGCCCGCTCATGAGCCATACGGCGAGCAGAAGCTGATAGATCGCTATCAGCTTGAGAATGAGAGTGCCGTCTAAATGGTTTGTTATAAGGTTAGGTAGATAGCCAACCCATACGAGCGGGTGGATCAGCGACGAGACTGCAGCGTAAACGAAAACGAAGGCTAGCCCAACCCTTAAAAGCCACCGGGCAAGCGAGTCGTTGTGTGTAAGAGCTAACGACGCTTTTGCCATGTGTTAATCGCTATGGTTTAGCAACCGAGAACGATCCAATGCCGTTACCGGTGACTTTACCTGAGCTGTCTGAAATGAAGAAGTAAAGCGGCATTCCCTTGTAGGTGTATTGTTCTTGATTGTCATCAGATCGCTTAATGACTCCGACTCCGCTCGGAAGGTTAGAGGTTGAGCCAGTGTCAACGTAAGCCGGCCATTGCGCAAGGCAAGATCCGCTACAGTTGCTGGTGTTCTTGCTGTCAAGCTGGTAGGTATAAAGGGCTTTTCCATTCGGAGAGGCTAGGTATTGGCCAATTCCCGATGTTGTCTTGGTCTTGAGGACTGCATTGTTTACGGCCGCCACATTTTGGGTTGAAGTTGATGGTGTCGATTTTGGTGACTTATGGAAGATGAAGTATCCTCCAACTGCTAAGACGATGACGATTACTATGATAAGTACTGTGTTGCTATTCTTCATAATATTCCTCCTTTAACATCATATCACTTCTCGGTTGTTAGTTTTGCTATACTTATCTACATAAGTTGAAGAAGGAGGTCCATGGCTCATGCTGACTATACGGTAACTGTCAATAAGTCTGCCGCCCTTGTCTTTAACTTTCTTGTTGACGGTCTTAACAATCCGAAATGGCGGGATGCGGTCATTGATATCAGCCTCAAATCAGGTGTCAAAGGAACTGTCGGTGCAGAATACTCCCAGACTCTTAAGGGCCCAGGTGGTCGTAGAATAGCGGGCGACTACAAGCTTACGGCGGTCCAGCCTAACAGTCACATTGGCTTTGTTGTCACCACGGGTCCGGCACGGCCAACAGGTGACTTCAGCCTGAAGGAATCTACAGGTAAGACTAGTATCACATTCAGCCTGGACTACCAGACAAAAGGCCTGGCAAAGCTAATGGAGCCAATGATCACAAAGACTATGAAAAACGAGGTGG
The DNA here is from genome assembly GCA_035945435.1 of Candidatus Saccharimonadales bacterium. Lineage (NCBI taxonomy): Bacteria > Candidatus Saccharimonadota > Candidatus Saccharimonadia > Saccharimonadales (SeqCode) > Saccharimonadales bacterium (SeqCode). The sequence continues at coordinate 13,009 of DASZAF010000020.1, forward strand.
CCTGCTTAGACAAGCTGAAACAAGTCCTAGAGGGCACCTCATAATTAGATAGGTAAGGAGGGTGAAGATATGGCTGACAACAAAAATACGCAAGTTCGAAGTGAACAGACACGTTCGATAAAAGCCAACAGGACAGTCATCAACAAAAGCTCACACGGGCTCTGGTTTCTAGGCTTTATCGGGGCACTAATCTACTACCTGCACGTTCATTCAGGGACGTTCTGGCTTGTTATCCTAGCATTCTTAAAAGCCCTGGTCTGGCCTGCATTCTTGGTCTACCATCTGCTTCTCTTCCTAAAGATGTAATTCTTTAGCTGTACGCAACCCGTAATAGCTCAGGTAGGTCGAGTTGGCCATGTATCATCTTGGCGATCCCATCGCTAAACATCGTTTTCATACCCTCTTCTAGGGCGATTAGCCTGATCTTATTACTGTCCTCGCGCTCGTTGATAGCAGTCTCAAGGCGTTCAGTGACTTTGAGTATTTCATAGATACCTTGGCGGCCAAGATAACCCACTCCCTCGCAGCGTCTGCAGCCCATCGCTTTATAAAACTGCAGGTTATCCATAGCCACCTCTTCAATAAAGCCAAACTTTTGAAGCCGCTGGATTACTTCGTCAAAGTTGTGATTGCGCTTTAAGTCCTGCATCGTCTTTTCTTCAGGCTTGTAGGCCTTGCGACAGTATGGGCAGAGACGTCTGGCCAGACGCTGGGTGATAACGAGTGAGAGCGTTGAAGAGACGAGATACGGCTCGATCCCCATATCGAGGAGACGAGGAATCGTCGAGGTTGCATCGTTGGTATGCAGCGACGAGAGGACCAACCGGCCGACCAAGGCTGAACGAATGGCTGAATCTGCCGTCTCTTTATCGCGAATTTCACCGACCATGATGACATCAGGATCTTGCCTCAGAAGGGCTCGCAGGCCGCTAGCGAACGTCAGGTCAATCTCAGCCTGAGTCTGGATCTGGGTGATCCTCGGCATGGTATATTCAACGGGATCTTCTATAGTGGTTATATTGACAACATCTATCCGGTCATTACCAATCTCCTGAAGACAGGCGTAGAGCGTCGTTGTCTTTCCAGATCCGGTCGGGCCTGTCACCAGAATCATGCCGTGTGGACGCTTCAGATATGACTCGACTGTCTCTAAGTCACCAGGCAGCATACCAAGATTATGCAGATCGAAAAGATGAGCTTCTCTTGGCAGCACACGCATAACTACCTTCTCGCCCCATAAAGTTGGGACTGTTGAGATACGAAAGTTAACCTCTTGCCCCTTGATGTTATCCGTAAAGCGTCCATCTTGTGGTAGCCGAGTCTGGTCGACTTTTAGCTCGGCTACAACCTTGAGCCTAGCCAAAATCGATGGGGACATTTTTTTCGGCACGGTCACGATGCTTCTCAGTAAACCATCGATTCGGAAGCGAATGATAATCTCCGATTCGTAAGGTTCGATGTGGATGTCCGATGCATCCATCAAGACAGCTGCTTCGATGACTGCCCCGAGGAGTTGAACGGTCGGTTGCTGGTTGTCCTCAACGTCATTGAGTGTCTCGAGCTGGGCTACTACGCTTTTGACCTTCTGGGTGAGGTCGCCGTCGTAGAGGACGAGAGCTCGTCTTAGTGAAAATTCACTTGCAACATAGAGTTCAATTTTAGATTGGAGTATTTGTTGCAGCTCTTCGACAAGATGCTGATCGCTGGGATCCTCACAGGCTACCTTGATAGAGTTGTCGGAGCGATCAAAGGCTACAACCAGATTTGATGTTGCAAAGTCTTCAGGGATAAGCCTAAGAACATCGATATCGATGCTCCCAACCTTCAGTTCGTGAGCAGGGACATCGAAATGATCGGCTAAGATCTGTAGAAATTGAGTCGGCGAAAGGTAGGCTCTCTCCATGAGTACAAGGCTAAGGGGCCGCTTCGATTCATCAGCCTCCCTGACTGCCCGGCTATACTCGAAATCGTTGAGAACCTTCTTCTCATCGACGAACACCTTCCGATACAGCTGCTCGGATAATGCCATATCAGTAGTATAGCAAAACGCTTACGCCCGACTACTTACGAGTATCCGGGGAAGAAATCGATCTTGACTTGAGACTGGTGCACGTCCATGTCGATAAGCATATTGCGTACATCATGGACCATCTGGTGAGTCCCAGAAACGTAGAATAGGCGATCTTCAAAATCCGGTACTAGTTTCTTGATCGTCCCTGTTGTCAGGCGCCCGTGAACTACATGTTGCTCATCTTCGGCGGGAGACTCATCAGTAACCAAGTATACGATCTTAAGGCCGATCTTCTTGTGTGCCTCCTCAAAAACCGGACCATATGCGATATCGGATTTCTTCTTAATGGAATAGAGCAGTGTGATGGTTCGCTCTTCGTTCGTGTCAAGCAAGTATTTCACCATACTTCTGAAAGGCGTTATGCCGATACCGCCTGCGACAAAGACCAGTTTTGTCTTCTTATCCTTTGGCATTACAAAATCTCCTGCAAGCTGATCAGCGACGATAGGTGTTGATCGATCGATGGCCAGTAGGGCTTTCTTATAACTGCTACCGTGCTGATAGAATTTGACGCCAATGCGGACATCCGATTCAGTCGGCGATGATGCAAGGGTGAAGTAGCGGCGGTTACCCCGGAGGTCAGTCTTATGATGAGGAAGTGTCCATTCCATATACTGTCCTGGCAAATATTTGAGTTTTGCACCTGGATCAAAGACAAAGTCGGCGCTGTCGGACGTGATCCGCTGTTTGTCCTTAATGATCGGAAAAAGCTTTATTTTGGAACTGACTAAGTACGAGAACAAGTTGCCGGTGGTCAGTGCTAGCTCAGGCGAGGAGTAAAGCCTCAGGATGTGGACCTGAGGGGGCAGAAGAATACCAACGAGGGCGGCGTAGATGTTTTGCTTGGTGTTCATCGTCGGCGATGTAGATGGCTCTGTCAGCATCACGAAGCCAAGGAAGAAGAGCGGTGAAGAGACAAGAAGACTGTGGAGGCTGGTAGTCACGCTCGTGCTTGTAAACAGCGAGAAAAGAACCGTCGCCACGATGGCCGAACCAAAGAAGGTGGTGATCATGATTGACCTTCTGAGCTTGATTGCCAGTAAGACGCCACCAATAATCACGAACGGCAACATGACAGCTGTCCCTACCCACCAGCTGGCGTCTTGTCGTGGTCCTAGGGCGGTTAGAACAACAGCGATGGCCGCTGGGTTGAAGATATGCTTTCTCCGTATAGTGAGAAGATACTTCGAGGCGACAGCTAAGCCCGCCGCCGCCAACATAAATGTAAGGCCGTAGTTCGTCAAAGTTGGATCCGGTGTGATGATCAAGGCGAGGATTAAGCCGGTGATCAGCGACGAGTCGCTATTTGTGGGTGCATGAAAGATCCAAGCGAATATCTTATTAATTACCCAACAAGCTGTCGGCAGTAGGATTGCTGAGATTGCGATATAGAGAGGTTTGTATCCTAAATCACCTGTTGTGCCCAGGATAACTGCCACGCCCAGGAGGGCAATCAGATAGTAGAGCAAGAGCTTGTACATCGTTATTCGGTCGATGAAAGAGTTGATGGCGCCGAGCATCAAGCGAGATACCTTTCAAAGCCACTCGTTAAAGTAGCTCGTAAGTTTGTATCGACCATATATCCTTCGAGTTCCGGCATTGCTTCAATAAAAGCGATACCTTTCGGACCCATGGCGTAGGCCGCGGTGGCGAAACGATCTGCTTCGTAAATGTCAGGCCCGATGACAGTCAGACTTTTGACGCGGTTTATCTGTCCGTAGCCTTGAACAGGGTTGTATATGTGCTGGCCGCGGATGTAGGTGCCAGAAGTAGCTATGCCCCCATCACTTAGCCCGACCACTTTAATAATCTCGTTGATCTTCTGAGGATTACGTATACCAACTGCCCATGGCTTACCTTTGTCATTCAGCCCGTGTGCTTGAACGTCTCCACCGGCCTCAACGTAGTAGTTCCTGTAGCCCGTATCCCAGACTAACTTCGAAGCGTTTTTAATAGCCCAGCCTTTCACTAAACCTGACGGATCCAATCTTCCTTCGTGAAAGACGTCAAAATACCCTCCGCTCTGTCGTTTCGTCAACTCACAGAGTTCTAGGATCGACCTCATCTCACTGCTCCATTCGGCGTCAGGTAACCCACTGTTGATTCTCGAGACCTCGCTATCTGGTTTGAACGGGCTGTAGCGGGCGTCGACTTGCCGAAAATAGGCGAAGACGGTTTCAACTATGTCTTCGCTTGCCTTGTCGACAATCTCGATGGTGATCGGCATACCCATGATTAGTCTGGTCTGTTTCATACTTATGATCTCGCCTGCGCTAGGGCCGCTTGAAGTGACTGAGAGAAGGCCTGGGAAGTGAAGGTAGCACCTGAGACAATCTGAACGTTGGCATTTTGAGCTTGGATAGCTTCCTGCTTTAGGTACGGCATAGCCTGCTGGTTGATGAAGACAGATGTGGCGTGGGTGTTTGGGTACTGCAGGAACTTCACGTCTGTTATCTGGCCACCAGAGATGATAACCGAAACCTGGACGTTACCATAGTAGGCGTCGGCAACACTACCGGTGTATGTCCCGTCTTTGTATGTGGATGATGTGGGCTGGCTTGTGTTATTCGAACTCGAGGATCCACTCGATTGCTGGCCGCTAGTGGAAGAGCTGCTCTGTGAGCTATTCGAACGGCTGGTCGATGTCTTTGTACTGGCCAGTGAGCTTGGCTTGGCCAATACTGGCAGATGGCGCCTGATTCCCAAGCTGTAGACTAAAAAAACGCCAACGACACCTAGGCCGATTACTGCTTTCTTAAAAAATAATTGCATAGAATATTCCCGTTAACAGTCTCATGTCTAGCTGTAAAACAACTGACAGGTCCCTATAGTTATGTCAAATAATTATAAAGAACACTGGCGTGATTATTTTCAGTATCACGTGCTGCGTACAAAAGCGTAACTTTGTGGTGGTCCTTAATGATCTCCCGCATCTGTTTAACGGCTGGGTTGTTATCAAGTTCTGCTTCATAGCGCCTCGCAAACTCATGGAAGCGTTCTGGCTTATGTCCGAACCAGGTGCGAAGCTCGCTAGATGGTGCAATCTCTTTGAGCCAGAGATCAATTTTCGCTTTATCTTTGCTAACTCCACGTGGCCACAGTCTATCGACTAGCACACGGTAGCCGTCCTCAGATGAGGTGGCTTCGTAGATACGCTTTATCTGCAGACTCATACTGTCTATGGTACACGAGGATTGTATAATTGAAGCAGCAATGTAATGGGAGGGTACCTCTATGTGCTTACAATGTGGTTGTAAGAGGCCATACGACAAGATGGGTGACAACAACAATATAGTTGTTGAAGACATCAAAAAGGCAGTTCGTACGGCGACAGCAAAGGGTAAGACGACTGACGAGGCCGTCAAAGAGTTGGTCAGCACTTGGAATGAGAAAGTGAAAGACGAGGATAAGGCCTACAAAGCCGATCTCGATGCGGCACCAGCTTCTTAAGCCCCTGCTACAATACTCTTAATGATCAAGCGGTTATCAAAGCACCGGCAGATGATGACGCTGATTGCTACCATTCTCGGTAGCTCAGTGGTTCTTCTCGACGGTTATATTGTTAACCTGGCGCTTCATAAGATAGGCGTGCATCTTCATGCCAGCTTCTCGGTATTGCAGTGGATCGTCGACGGCTATACTTTGACCCTCTCGGCTCTTATCCTATTGGGTGGATCGCTCGGGGATATCTTCGGTCGCAAGCGGGTCTACTTGATTGGATTAGTTGGATTTGCTGTCAGCTCTCTTTTTTGTGCAGCAGCTCCGTCAGCTCTCTTTTTAATTATTGCTCGCATCGTTCAGGGTATTTTCGGAGCACTTTTAGTCCCGGGTGGTCTATCGATCATAGACAACGCTTTCGAGCTAAAAGATCGTGGTAAGGCAATCGGCCGATGGACGGCCTGGACTAGCGCGGCTGTTGTGGCAGGGCCGCTTGTCGGAGGCGTGATCCTTGATGTTGCAAGCTGGCGTTGGATATTCATCATCAACCTGCCGATCGCTCTCATCTGCCTCCTTATCGCTCTGCCGTCAATTGCGGAGAGTAAAGATAAAATCAAGCGCCGAGTCGACTGGCTTGGCGCAGCGTTAGCAGCCCTATCATTAGCGGGTATAACCTATGGCCTTATTGAAGGTCCGGTGAGCCACTGGAGCGTCTCTATAGTCGCCGCTCTTATAGTCGGAGTACTTATTGGTGTGACCTTTGTCTTTTATGAAGCATATCACCCAGATCCGATGGTTAATCTCACGCTGTTCAAGTCGAGGAACTTTAGTGGCTCCAACCTGATGACGTTTGGTATGTACGGCGCGCTGAGTGGCTTTACGGTGGCTTTGGCAATCTACATGCAGCAGTATGTCGGCTTCTCGAGCCTGAAGACCGGGCTCAGTACCTTGCCGGTCAGTTTTCTGATGTTTCTTTTCGCTGGTAGGGTCGGTGGTCTCTCGAGTAAGTTTGGGCCTAGGATCTTCATGACCATCGGCCCGATATTAGCTGGGATTGGCATTCTGAGTCTCTACCAGATGCATCACGGGAGCTCTTACCTTGTAGACATCCTGCCCGGGGTTCTTATTTTTGGAAGCGGCCTCGTTCTAACCGTCTCACCGTTGACGACGACGGTGATGACGTCAGTAAAGGAAGAAGACTCGGGTATCGCTTCAGGTATCAACAACGCTGTTTCTCGAGCTGCCGGCCTGATCGTGGTGGCTCTCCTCGGTCTTTTAGGAGCGTCCAGTTACTACCATTTTGCTATTCTTCTCTCAGCTGGAATGGCAGTAGCGGCAGGCGTAATATCCTATCTTGTTGTAGAAGACCACGTTGTTACAGGCTTGCCCAAACGATCTGTCTCTGAATAAGGTGCCGATCTCTTGCGGAAACAGCCATTTGGGTAGAAACTCTAGTTATAACTAGGAGTTGGTTGTGGGTTTAACGATTATTCTCGTCATTGTCATTATCGTCATTCTCTCCAGTGGCGTACGTGTTATTAATCAGTACGAACGAGGTGTTGTCCTGCGCCTTGGGAAGGTCCGGCCGGGTGTGAAACAGCCAGGTCTTCGCTTTATCATCCCTGTTGTGGACAAGATCAGGGAGATTAATATGCGGATTATCACTCAGCCTGTTGACTCTCAGAAGGTAATTACCAAGGATAATGTTTCGATTGACGTTGCCGCTGTTGCGTACTACCAAGTCAAGGATCCGATCAAGTCAGTTGTTGAGATCGAAAATATTCAGTCAGCCGTCTATCAAATCGCTCAGACGACCGTCAGGAATGTTATCGGTCAGAATCTTCTTGACGATGTCCTGAGCGAGACTTCAAAACTTAACGAGTCGATAAAAGCCATCCTAGACAAGACGACTGAGACGTGGGGGGTCTACGTCAGTATGGTTGAACTAAAAGACATCCAGTTGCCAGTTGAGATGCAGAATGCCATGTCAGCTGGAGCACAAGCTGAAAGAGAGAAGCGGGCTAAGATCATTGCCGCCGAAGGCGAGCAGATGAGTGCTGATGCCTTGGCGAAGGCTGCTGATGTTATTTCGAATCACCCGATTGCCTTGCAGCTTCGAAACCTGCAAGTACTCTCTGAGATTGCTTCGGACAAGAACAGTACTATCGTTTTTCCGGCCCAGTTCATGGACACGGTTTCAAGTATCAAGCAGTTTATGACCAAAGAAGGTAAGTAGGACCAAATAGAGTAAGCGCTTTACGTCAGTAGCTGCCCCTTTTACAATAGATCTCAATAATGGCACGCTATGGCAGCATAACCGTCAATGAAAAACTCCTGCTGACGCCATCTTGGGTTAGTGGCAGTATAGCCGTTTTTGCAGGAACCTTGGCGGTTGGTATACCTTTTCTGTCGACGGCTTACTTCAGCTCGGCGTTCAAGGGAGTTCACCTCGTTCACTCGATGGATTTTACGGCAGCAACAAACTCCGTCAGCCACGCTATCACCAATAATATATATATGAGTGATGCCCCCATCTTTATCTTCTGGGGGCTGATCGGTCTCGCCTCGTACTTTATCGTTAATGCCATTCTTGAAGGTTATCGTACGGCTAGAAATATGACCGACGAGATGGGGTACTTCAAGGCCGATAAGAAGAGCTTGGAGGAAGAGCTGGCCGTTCACATGCTCATCAGAACAGCAGGCCTAATCATCTGGTGGCCCGTCTTTCACTACCTGCTTTACAGTCTTTTTCCGTATGCGACTGTTGCAGGTCGAGTTAGCGCTAGTCATACCAAAGACATACATGATTGGGAGCGCACTATCCTCGCAGCCCTATGGGTCATACTTCTCGTCCATTGCCTGGCCATACTGATACGTCTCATTGCGCTTCGCCCGCGGTTGTTTGGCGCGCATGAGATGGTTGACGACTAGTCGTGGTATAGTTGAGGCAACTAAGGATAAACACTATGGTCACGAAGTCCAGCAAGAAAGCTAGTGCGCCAAACAAATATCTGGTGCCTATCCTGATAATTGTCGCTCTGTTAGTAGGTTTTGGTAGTGGTGTTCTCTATATGCATTATAGAGACCGATCAACCACGTCATCCTCGACAACCTCATCAGGGAAGAAGCCAGGACCACCTCTAATCTGTAGTTGCCCGATGATACCGGCTGGTAGTACCTCCAAAGAGATTAAATCGATCTGCTCCTGTTAATAAAGAAAGGCCGTAAGTCACACGGTTCTTCTTGTGCTTCTACACGTATTTGACTAAAATCATAGTTGTAAGTGAAAACTTAGAGTGTGGTTGGTTGACAGTTTAACAGTAACATTATATTATACTACCAACCATTCTCACGTGTTTTGTGAGGGAGCACGAGAGAGAGGGTGGAGAGCGAGTCTTTATAAACTAACGGGAGGAAGCGACACGTGACCATGAGTATACGTACGGTTATCTCAAAGGCGCTAGAAAGCGCATATATTAAAGGGTTGATTGCCACCCTCTTTGCCGTCGGTCTCGTCGGTGTAGGTGCGATTGGTTCTAGAGCCGCAGGTGCTATCTGTGGACAGGCCGACCCAGCTAACGACGTCGTCTATTGCGGCGCGGGGTCGATCAGTAACCTAGTCAATGATTATGATCATGGAGTACCTGGCCATGATACAGCCAAGAGCATACAAGACATCTACGGCTGGAGTGGTTTTGGTATAACCAGTGACGATATTCATAGTATGGTGACAGGCGCCAATGGTGAGAAGGTCGTCATGGGCTTTGTCACACGTGATACGAACGAAGTCGTCGTCAACGGCAAGGTCGTCGCTACGGACGCGTTATCTGCGGGCCGTGGAGACATCCCCGGTAGTACGCAGCGAGATAACAACGGTACTATCTTCTACACCAACACACCAAAGCAGTCATTCCTCAATCCGACATTGAGTGCCTACGTTGTGATGAAGAACGGCGTGTTCCAATTCGCCATCATTTCAAGTTGTGATAACCCAGTAAGTGGCCATCACACACCTCCGCCACCTCCGCCACCGACTCCAAAGTGTAACTGCGTGAAAGTCTCTGTCGACCAAACCTCAAGCACCAACTTCATCTTTCACGCAACCGGTTCAGTATCAGGTGGGGCAGTCCTAACCGGCTTCATGTACACCATACTTGATTCAAACGGTAATACCATTACCACTCACCAGGCAGGAGCTGACGGCGTCTGGAATTACACTCAGACGACACCAGGAGACTATACCGTCGAAGCGGTGGCCCAGGCTAAAACACCGGATGGCAAGACCATCACCAGCAGTCTGAGCCCGGACTGTAAGAAGCCCTTCAAAGTCCCAACACCGCAAGCCCAATTCGCTTCCTGTGTCGAGCTCAGCGCGACTGCGCCCGACTCAAGCGGTAATGTTGACTTCACGGCCACCGAGAGTCACAGTGCCGGCGAAAAGGTGACCAAACTGATGGTTGACTTCGGTGATGGTAGTACGCCGTTTACAACCACCACAACTACCCCTGTGCCCAATACGCCAGACACCTTCCAAGCGACCACCAGTCATACCTACACGCAAAGTGCGACGGCCACGCTGACTGTCGATTACCTCAATACTATCGACAACACCACTAGTACGAGCGACAACTGTACGGCCACCATCACTATCCCATCGACCCCGCCGCCAACCTGCACACCTGGTCAGATCCAAGTTAATGGGCAGTGTGAAACACCTAGCTGTGAGAATGGCGGCTTGACTGGCGCCGTCTGTCAGTCGACTCCGCCAGCACCGCTCCCTTCAACTGGTGCATCAGATGAGATCCCTGCCGCTACGGTTGGTCTCTCGAGCACTGTCACGGCCGCCGGCTACTACATCCGTTCACGGCGTAAGTATGCCAGTCGGGGTAAGATAGTCGCCTTCATCGACCGGCTTAAGCGCTGACAGTCTGAGGCCGAGAAAAAGCAAGTCGCTTTCGCTCAATGCGAGACAAGGGTGTGTTCGTTCAAAGGTGTTTACGCGCAAATTCGAACCGCTGCCAGACAGTGATGACAGACAAAACGATCAACACGATGAACAACAGAGCAATGGTGTTCTGGTGCCAGATCATGACGTGCGGGAAAAGGATATAGAGCAAAAGGGCGACGCCAATGCCTATGATCCTCTCGGGGCGTTCCAGGATGCCCACACCGGCCAAAAGTTTATCGTTATGATCTTTTGCGGCCAGCTCGATTCGTGAACGCACATAGCTTGTCAGGTAGGCGAATAAGAGGAAGGGGAGTACGACATACCAATGGACCAGGTTGGCGAACCCGAAGGCAGTGATAATCACAAAGTCAGCCACTCGATCTAGAGTGGAGTCCAAAAAAGCTCCGAAGGGACTGACCTTATTCTCTTGGCGGGCGATCATACCATCTATCATGTCGAGGATACAGAGGAAGAGGGCCACAATGGCAAACCAATACCAGCCCTTCAAAATAAGGACGAAGAAGATGATGGGGAAGATCAATCCTAGGATCGTAATGGTGTTCGGGTTGAGGCGTCGAAAGACGACGGCAACTGGGCCGAGTGCCTTCTCGGCGGCGGGCTTAACACGACTTAACATGGCGCTATTATAACTTACTTTTTGTATGACTAGAGTTCAACAAGAGCGGAGTCTTTAAAGGCTTTTCCTTTACGGACGAGAAGACGTCCGTTCTGGAAATCTTCAGCCTTTAACTTGTCTCCACTAGCCTTTTTGCCGTTGATAGTGACCGCCTTATTATTTAGTAGTCTTCTGGCTTCACTCTTCGAGGACGCTAACCCGCTTTTGACGAGAACATCCGTAAGATCGGCAGTTGGTTTGGTCTTAATGACGGGTATCTCTTTGCCAATAGCATCTAGTACTGGTTTGGGTAAGATAGCGGCAGGCGTTTTGCCAGTTAGAACATCTGTAACTGTTTCGGCAATCAAAAGATTCGCGTTGCCGTGGACGATAAGGGTAACTTCTTGGGCTAAGCGTCGTTGAGCCGAACGCTCTTTTGGATCTTCACGGTGCTTGGTCATAATTTTATCAATCGCTGGTTTGTCGAGCTCCGTGTAGATCTTCAGAAAGTCTTCAACGCCTGCATCGTCTGTATTGACCCAGAATTGGTAGAACTGGGTAGGGCTGGTCTTTTCAGGATCAAGCCATATCGCTCCCGCCTCGCTCTTACCAAACTTACGACCCGTCTTCTTGTCTATGACAAGAGGGTGTGTCAGCACATGCGCTGTAGCGTTGCGCGCACGACGGATAAGATCGGCGCCACCGACGCAGTTACTCCACTGGTCGGAGCTACCTACTTGGAGGGTTATGCCGTATTTGTCGTAGAGGTGCAGAAAATCCATCGCTTGTAGTAGCGTATAGCTAAACTCTGTGTAACTGATGCCCGAACCACCTTCGCCGAGTCGGCGGGCAATATAGTCTCGTTGGAGTAAAGTTGTCATGCCAAAGTGCTTGCCCACATCTCGCATGAAGTCTAAGACATTCGTATTCTTGGTCCAATCGAGGTTGTTAAGCATCGTAAAGTCGTAACCTGTCAGAATCTTTCTCATCTGTTTCTCAACACCCGAGACGTTCCTAGCTATGATCTTTTCACCTTGAAGTGGTCGCTCTGAATCTTTACCCCCCGGGTCACCGATTAAACTAGTTGCTCCACCCGCCAAGATGAAGGCGGTGTGCCCATGACGAATTAAGACCTTGTCGAACATGATGCCGGCGAGATTGCCGACGGTAAAGGAGTCAGCGGAGCAGTCATAACCGTGATAGAACGTCCAAATCTGCTTGTCGATGTCTTTGATGTCAGTGAATGTCATCTGGTTGACAAAGCCACGCCAGGTGAGCTCTTCAGATAGTTTCATCGTATCTCCTTGTTGGCCCGTTCTAGAGGCTAGTGATATCAGCCCTATCATATATCAAGATAGGGCTACCTGTCATTATGATTGAGCTATCTGTGACGTCTAGCCTGTTTAAGAATGTAGGACTTGTACTTCTTGAGTCCAAACCATATACCGAGACCCAGTACAATTAACACTACTAGTACGATAATGATCAGGGTGTAAGGTATAACCCAAAAGTAGATATTCTTCTTAATATACTGCGTCGGGCTGCCGTAGCTTAAATTAAGTGATGCTTGGTAGCGCCCGAGCAGGGTCTTTTGGCCGAGTGAGTTTTCAAAGCGCCGTATAGTGCCCTGGAGCACGCGTCCAGGTTGGTTTAGCGGGCTATTTGGGTTACCATTTACTCGTATTGTACCGATAGTACTCCCAAAGAAGCTTTTGACGGTGATTGTCCCCGTCGGCTGTACGATAACATTCCCGTTGTTTTGGACTCTTGTTATGAAGTTGATTGGCCCGTGCTGAAAAAATGATGATGGGGTGTAGTTCTGGTCGGCTGCTGAAAAGCTCGCGAGCGTCGCGTTAGTGACCGTCTCTCCGCTGACATTGACGAAGATGAGACTACCGATACTTGCCGATAGGGAAACGCTATCAAGACCTCCTGTAGTCGGTGAACCAGTAAATCGTATTACCCCATAGTGACCACCAGGTGAAGCGTTCTTCGGCACAGTAATAGGAATAGTGATTGTCTTGGTCTGACCTGGCGCGAGTATAAACGAGTTCGGTAAAGTAACCCAGTTTCCGATGCCATATGCGGACGTTTGGTTGCCAAAAAGTATGTTCGGGCTACCAGTCTCGCCTTTGGCACCGAAATCGTTGACGGCGGCAGTGTTGTTCAAGCTGCTTTGGCCGATATCGGTAAGATTGATCGATGCGTCGACAACCTGACCTGGGTCGGTGTTTAATGTGACGACTGGCGGGCTAATCGTATAGGCTTGGCCGCTCGGCCCTCCGTTAGAAACCGTTGGTGTTTGTGAGACAGCTTGTGCTGATGTCGAAAGCAACAATAACAGGCTGCTGGTCATGAACATCACTGCCCCAGCAGCTACAAAGCTATGTCTCCAACCTCTCATGCTCTGACTATTGTACAGTAAAAACACCTAACTACGAACTACATCATCTCAGAAGCTAGCAGTACAAATATACGTTAGCGTCGTCGAGTAATTACCGGCTGCAGTATTGGCGGCGATGTTGCCAACGTAGGCCACTGTGAACAAGTTAAAGAGCTGAGCAGTCCCGGTGCTGACGATTGTATCGCCACTATTAAAGGCGTATTTCGCTGCTCCTGATCCACCACCCGTACTGTATTGCGCCGTTACGGCTGCGGTTCCCGAACCCGAAGGGTTAGCACTTCCTGTTACTGATGTATCGGACTCAAGGTTGAAGCCGAACTGTGAGGAACCTGGGGTCTCCAACGCAGCTGTTGAACCTAGCCCGGTTATGGTATTAGAGCCGTACGTTAATGTGGTACCAGAGTATGTAATGGTGTACCCGTTTCCTGCGTTTGTGGCGGCCCCGAGCTGTGAAGTGCCAGTGCTAACTGCCGCAGTTGTGATTGGGCTTGGGCTGAGCGCTACGCTTGATCCAGTTGCGCCACCACAGCTAGATGAGGTGATCCCTGATGTGCCGGTGCAGAACGTTAACGATTCCAAAACTGAAGCTGTAACGGATATGCCCCCTGTATTTTCTGTACTGGAGGCAAAGTTACCGGTGTCTAGCGGGCTTGTCCAGTTGGAGGCTGAATAAGTCGTGATCTCGGCGTAGATCGTTGTATTGGCAGTGCTTGGCAGAGTGATGCCGGTGAACGCGATAGAGACAGCACCTGCGCTACCGCCCGTGTTTGAAGCATTTGCGATCTCTAGTAAGTTATTTGTCGAAACGGTTGCCGTCCAGCTACCCCCAGATCCGGGGACGGTCGGAGTACCAGAGAGACTGGCGCCTGTCGTCGTTTCACCAGTTGGCGTATTTGTTGATGGCGGAGAACAACCCGTCAACGAAGAGCAGAGGTCAATGGCGACCGACTCGATCGTTGTCGCACTTACCGAATTAAAGGTGAACGTGTAGGTTCCGCCGGTTGCGCTTGGTTGCGATGTTGACATAGCAAATTTGCGGGAGGTCAGTTGGCCAGTTGCGCCGGCATGCGCTAGAGGAGGGAGAGCTGTCACAATCAACGATGCGCACATCAGGACATAGGTGAGTGTGGTCAGTAAGTTTCTCTTAAACATGTGACGGATGTTCTTAATTCCCAAATTATATATGAATTACTACGACTCTACCATAAGCAGGTTATATTCGCTACGTCGCTGCTTGTGATGGTCGTCACTTCGTAGTCTAGTAGGTCGCCGTACACAGGAACGTCTCCACGCCGCTATATGATCCGCTCGGCGTTGTTGATGAGATATTGGCTATGTAGGAGACCGTATAGCTTGTCTGGCCAGAGCTTTGAGTGGCCTGAGCGATCGTATCGCCAGAGTTGTATTGGAATTCGTTTGAGACAGCGTAGTTACCAACTGCATTACCATTACTAAAGCTTGAGCTTGGGATCTGTTGTGGGGCGGCAGAGCCGGAAATAGAAGGGCTAGTATCTGCCTCTAAATTGATACCATACTGCTCCGTTCCAGCTGAAGAGTTGTTGGCTGATCCGACACTGATTTTGGCAAGTGTATGCGACCCGCTGCTTGGCGGGTTGCCGAGCAAGCTGACAGTATAACCATAACTGGTGTAGTTAAGCACGGTGAAAGCAGCAGTGGCGGTGGCTGTCGAGTTGGTATGGAGGGTGCCGAGGCTAATTGAGCCAGTACTGACACCAAAGCTGAGATTAGGATCCTTGCTGCTAATAGCGCCACTGTTGATCTGGTATGCGTTACCAGAAGATTCGTTGCCTCCGATGTCAGATCCGTTCGTAGTGACTGACTCATAGTGCGCTGAACTGCCATTGACTACGCCGCCGTTACCGACAAAAGAATCGATGACCTGGTAGTTTGCAGAACTCATTGCCATGGCGGGCGTACTAAAAAGAAGCGACATCGAGCTGATGACGTAGACAAGCTTTAAAATACGTCTGGTCTTTTGTTTTTTACTCACCCACAACATCTTTACGACACCATTGTAAACCAGTTATCTCTCTTATGCTACAATGCAACCATGAAAACTGGTGGGGAGACTCGGCGGTCAAAGTTAGTGGCATCCCTGATGCTGTTGCTGTCTTTCATCTTAGTGCTTGGTATTGCAAATTACGCCTATGTCTACGCCCAGACCGGCTCGGTCAGCATTACTGGTTCTGTTAAGGGTCCGGCACCATCTACGCCGCCAACAATCGACTCGCCAGTAAATGGCTCGCAGCTTACTGGGCCTGGGACAGTGGAGGTAAAAGGTGGTTGTACAGCAGGCCTTGTAGTTGGCATTTACCGCAATAATCTCTTCGCAGGTTCGGGTCTCTGCCAGCCAAACGGCACCTTTGCGATTGAGATTGATCTTCTAGCCTGCCAGAACAACATTGTTGCCTATCAATACAACTCAAATAACCAACCGAGTCCCCCATCATCAGTTGTCGGAGTTTTTTACAGTTCGTCAACTAGCTGCTCATCTTCGACCAGTCCTCTCATTATTGAGTACTCATACTCACTAGAAGGGATTTTTGTTAACCAACCGTTTTATTTGCCAATCCATTTTGCTGGCGGGGTAGCGCCGTACGCGGTGAGCGTTGATTGGGGTGATGGTTCAACGAGCGTTTTCAGCCGTCAGAATACAGACCAATTTACGGTTGAGCATACGTATGCCAAAGCAGGCCACTTTACTGTCGTCATACAGGTAGCGGATAAGGCTGGCCACGAGGCATTTATGCAGTTCGTCCTTCTGGTGAACGGTCCGCTCAGCCCGAGCAATGTCGTAACACATGTACTAGGTGCTCCGGTTACCTTCAAAGAGACAATCATTGCGACTAATATTGTTGCCCTTGTCATAGGATTATTGATCGGTGTGTTTATAACCAAGCGACTAGCTACCAGAGAGAACGCATAGTTTTCCGTTCTTGAGGTGTCTTCACTGTTGACGAATGCTTATGGTTTGGGTATCATGAAGTCAAACTAAGCTTGTTCCTGAGAAGAGCAAGCCGGTGGAGTTAAAAAATAAAAATTAAAAAACAAACACGATTCTTGGGGTGTGTACGTGTTACAGGCCGTAATGTTGCTTATATTTTAGGCGGCATTTTCTGTGCTCTATTCTGTGTGTTTTTTGTTGCGCGTAGCCCCGTTGCGAATGCTGGTGGCATCAATGATCTAAACTACCAGGGGCGGCTGCTTAATAGTGCGGGGGCAATCGTCGCTGATGGTAGCTACAACATGGAGTTCAAGATTTACGCGAGCACCGGTGCTTGTGCGAGCGGCAACACCCTAGACTGGACTGAGGACTGGACCTACAACTCGACGATGGTGACCGTTAAAAACGGTTACTTCTCTGTGCCACTGGGCAGCATCACTGCTTTCGGGTCGAGCGTCAACTGGACAACCAGCACCCTCTGTCTGTCGATAAATATCGGCGGCACGAATACCAGCGGTACGATCACCTGGGATGGGGAAATGTCTCCTTTCCAAATGCTGACTGCCAGCCCATACGCGCAGAACTCCAGTGAACTCGGCGGTCTGACTGCCAGCCAGTTTGTCCAGCTGGCCCCTACCGCGGTTCAGGTAGACAGCGGTACCCTCAGTTCGATCTTCATTAATAAGACCGGTACATCTGGTGACATTCTGGAATTACAGAAGGGTGGCGCAGATACAGCCGTGATCGGCAATACCGGCACGGCGACTTTCGAGAATACCTCGAACTCGACAGCCGCTTTTAACGTTGAGAATAA
Source organism: Candidatus Saccharimonadales bacterium (assembly GCA_035945435.1). Lineage (NCBI taxonomy): Bacteria > Candidatus Saccharimonadota > Candidatus Saccharimonadia > Saccharimonadales (SeqCode) > Saccharimonadales bacterium (SeqCode). Next base: position 30,265 of record DASZAF010000020.1, read on the forward strand.
CTCAGGCTACGACGTGCTCGGTGTCGACACCACTAACGGCTATGTAAATGTTGGCAACATAAGTACGACTGCTGCCCAGGACGTCACTGGCGTTGTTCAGCTTGCTGATGGTACAACAGACGGTTTCGGCCTCAAGGTCGAGACCAACACTCTGACTGGTAACCAGACTATTAAGTTCCCGAACGCCTCAGGTACGGTCTGTCTAAATACTCAGAACTGTAACTTTACTGGCACAGGCTACATCGTTAACAACACCACAACCCAATCAGGTAACTTTAACGTTCAGGCAGCGAGTAGTAGTTCAGTGGCTGGGACTCTGGAAGGTAACGCTTCAGGTACAGCGGATATTCTCGATCTTGTAAATGGAAGTGCGGCAAAGACAGCCACATTCGGCTACCAGGGGTCAGACGTCTTTCAGACTTCGACTAACGCAACAACTGCGTTTCAGGTTGAGGGCGCGCCATCAACAACAGGCACCGTTCTTGATGTAGACACCACGAACGGTCGTGTCGGCATAAACACATCTACCCCAGGCACAGGTCTAGATGTACAGGGCGGCATCCAGCAGACAGGTATGCAGGCAACCGGCGCTGGGTCAAGTGGTGCAAATGAGTGGACAGAATTAGGGAGCTGTACGCTGACCGTTGTACATACGAACTGCCAGATGCAGATCAATATTGCTGGCTCGGATAACGCGAATAGCATCATACAGTCGACAGTAACGGCTTGGGTACGTCAGCAGGCTGCCATGGGAAGCGCCCCTCTCATCTCGCTCTATGTCGATAATGCGCTCGAAGCACAGACGCTCAACGACTTTGAAACGGTAACAACGACTAACAACGGCACGCAAACTGTTGTTCAGCTCTGGATGATGTACAACATCAACTTCATAACCTCATATTTCTCACCAACATTTAACGATGGAAACGTGCAGTGGGTATGGGCGCCATCAGCAGGTCTTAACGCGAGCTTACCGGCAGGTACTCAGACTACAGCTTCTTATGGCGACTCAGTGGCTAATACACTTGACCTGCAGACAGTTCTTGCTAACCAGACGAATGCTCTGGAAGTCCAGACCAGCAACGGCGACAACTTATTTAACATTGATACGACCAACTCAAACCTAATCACTAACTCAAGCATCGAGACCAATACGACTGGCTGGTCGGGAAAGGGGAGTGCAACGATCGCTCAGTCATCAACGAAAGCGCTGTTCGGTAATAACTCCCTGAAGGTCTCCACGACAGCTACGGCTAACGATGGTGCTGAATATGCTTATAATCTGGCCAGCTCGACTACCTATACCTTCTCGGTCTTCGTCGAGACAAACTCAGGTACTGTCGGGACCTTCGAGCTCGGAAGATCTGAAAACGGAAGTACAAATACGACTTGTACGACGGCACAAACGGCTTTTGCTACTCAGTTCCAAGAGATTTCATGCACCTTTCTTACAGGCACGACGTCGGGTTCCACCTATCTATATATAGATCAGAGCGATGCTGTTTCGCGTGTTTTCTACGTTGACGGTGCTCAGTTAACTGCGACTGGTACACTCCAACCATATGAAGAGGGCCACCTATCCTTCAATGGCAATGTCGACATTAACGCTGGTACAACTGCGGCAGCTACTGTACCATCAGCTCTCCAAGTAAATACGGCCAATGGGAATAACGGTCTTCTTGTCGTTGGCTCGAATGGAGCGAACGTCAACTACAACGCCTTTAACGTCGAGGCCGCAGACGGTGTATCTCTACTCCGGACTAACGAGACGGCTGCGGTAACATATGTTGAAGGAGGGAGCTCATTCTGGAATACTCCGGCCTTTGACGTGCAGTCATTGGTGGCGGGTGAAGCGGCCGAGAACGTTCAGTCTGAATCTGGCCAGACGGCGAATACCTTTAATATCCAGGATAATAACGGGGCTACAGAGAGTGGTTTTGGGCCCTCTGGCGGACTCGTATCTTATGGGAACAACACAAACCTATTGGATTTAAGTGCGCCATCATCGATAACACCGAGCTTAGTGGCGGGTGGCTCACTGGCGACAGGGACCACCTATTACTACGAGGTAACGGCTACGGACAACCAAGGGCTGAATGAGACGGTGTCCTCTGGTTCGGTCAACGATACGCCAACGACTGGGAATGACACGATTAAGTTAACCTGGGCCCAAGTTAACGGTGCTACTGGCTATAAGGTATACCGTAACACAACCAATACCTTCACGAGTGGCTCACTCCTGCTGGCTATAGTCTCAAACGGAACAACCCCGACATATACGGACACAGGCACAACAACTGGACCGACATTCCCTCCCACTGCCCCAACGGGCACGACCCTGACATTGCAGGCATGGTCCGGCCAGACGGCCAACGCGTTTGCAGTTGAGAACTCTGGGGGTACGACTACTGCTGCTATTACTGCCGGAGGTAATATTGATAGTGCTTCGGCATTTGATGTTCTTACCAACACTGCTCTCGATATTGGTAACGCTAATGCCACCAGCGTCAATATAGGGAATACAGGAACTAATAATACCACCACCATCAATGGAGTAGGCGTCGTTGAGACAAACGGCAGCGACTCGACCAATGCATTCATGGTTGAAAACCACTTGGGGTCGGCTGATATGTTTGTCGACACAGCGAACGATCGGACGACTGTGGGTGCGGGTGCTTCATTGGGCCAAACCCTTTCAGTTAATGGTACTGCAGAAGTGGGAACCAGCTCTACGACCGCATTTCAAGTTGAAACGGGGGGTACCGATACGCTTGATGTTGACACTACTGATGGGTATGTCGGTATCGGCACAAACGCTCCAGCCGCTCCTCTGGATGTAAGGGGTGGCATAACGCAGTCAGGCTTCTCGACGCCGAACTCTGGCTCGGGTGGCGCCGGCGAATGGACTGAGCTTGCCCAGTGCACCATCATTACCGTCAACACGCAGTGCGAGACCGTTATAAACCTGACAGGCAACCAGGGGACAGCAACAACAACAGTCAGAGCGACGCTGACTTGGCGTATCAGAGAGGCGGGCACAATAGCCAACCCGCCTATCGTCAACCTTCAGGTGGATAATGTTATGGAAGATCTTGGTTATGCTGACTTCATGGCGGTCAACACCACAACTGGAGGTACTTCTGAAGTCGAACAGTTATGGATGGAACTGCCAACCACCAACATGACCATCTTCTATGCTCCAACGACAGAAGATGTTAGCAGTACCAACGACACCTGGGCTTGGACACCCCAGACTGCCCTTCAGGCAGCTCTTCCGGCAGGAACCCAGACGGCTGCAGTTTTCGGTGATAACTACGCGAACTCGCTCCTCGTAAACCCATCGGCAAACTCAACAACATCATTTGTCGTAGATAGCTTCAGCCCGGCTGGTGCACTCTTTACAGTCGACACGACAGACGGCCGCGTTATAGTAGGCTCAACCAGCAGCAACACCAGTACTGCTTTACTCGTCCTCAATAACTACACGACTGCCGGTAGCGATCCATCAGGCCTAAATGGTGCGATGTACTATAACGTTGGCGATAGCCTCATGCGTTGTTATGAAGGAGGCGAGTGGAAGAACTGTATCTCGATTGATCCAGACGACCAGAGAGAGCAGGCGTTTTACAGTGAACCGTTCCTGGATACCGGTGCATCAAGCGTTTGGGCAGGGGCTGCAATTAGTAGTGGCACGGTATCAGCGGCCACGGGCGTCGCCAATCATCCTGGCGGTGACATACTGAAATCATCAACCACAGCAAGCAGTGGGTATCGTTTCTTTACAAACACAGCAAGCAGTGTGATGACATCTGGTGGCCAGACGTTTGAGGCTATTTTCAATCCGACCACTACTTCTGGTACAACCGAATACCTTGGATTTAGCGGCACTAACTCAGGTGCGGCGCCGGCTAACGGAGTGTTTATCAACATTACCGGTACGACACTGGAAGGACAATCATGTAGCGCTAGTACATGTGCTACTACGGGTACCACCCAAACAATTGTGGCAGGTACGTGGTATAGGGTGCGCATTACCGTCAACAGCGCCGGTAACTCGATTAGCTACCAAGCATGGACAGATGGTGCTAACGGCGGGACGTCGCTATGGTCGAGCACGACCACAACGGACATCCCTACGACTGCTGTTGGTAGCGGAGTTGTGGCAGTCAACAGCGGCACAACAGCCGTATCGCTCTTAACGATGGACTATATGGCCCAGTGGCAGGCATCAGGCTCCTACTTGCAAAGATAGCTACTTCTAGTGACCAGGTTCAATGTGCTGAGCGATTGATGTCAGTTGTGCGTTTGTAAGAGAGAGCGGAGCTGTAATTAATAGCCAAGTACCATTAGCCTCGATACTTAATAGGTTACGAGGTTGATTGCTTCGTGCTCTGCCAGCGACACTGTTGAACGGGGTACCGAGTAGTCGAACTGGTCTGAGCATGGCCTGTGAGTAGAAGTTTTGGAAGTTAAAGTTGGCTGGAGCCGACTGCTCACTGAAGGCGATATTGTCCCCTTGGTTATCTGTTGCGCCAAATAGAAGTGTTGCTTCCCGAACCGTATAACTAGATCGGTCTATTCTATAACCTGTGGGTAGTTCGTGGGGCAGGTAGTAGATACCGAACAAGATCTGTTGGACTACCGAAGGAGGGATGCTGGCATTACTACTTCTCTGATAAAAATACCAACCCACAAGGGCAAAGACAGATGCTATAACGATCAGTGCGATCATGCCAAACATCAATAGACTAGAACTGGATGAATCTCGAAGCTTTTCATGCATACGTCGGGCTCCTCCTATTGGTTACACGCCTGAGTACTGACGGGGTCGTACCTTCCGATGGCCTGATTAAGGTCATATAGTGTCTCCTGAGAGGTAAGGGCGTAACCTATGCTTGAGTCAGTCGAAGAACTAGCAAAGACAACTCCCCAGACACTGCCATCGGTGCCGACCAGTGGCCCTCCGGAATTACCAGGCTTTATCGTCGTTTGAAGCGAATATACATCACGTGTGACTTCCTGAGAGTCGTAGATATTCTGACCTTCAGCAGTCAGCTTTTCAAGAACGGCTGCGGCATCAGCCGTGTATGGGCCGTCTTCAGGATAGCCGAGTACAACTCCTTGCTGACCGCGTCCAGCTATGGAGTTATGAAGCGACAATGGTTTTCCTGTCAAACCTGACGTTCTAAGGATAGCAATATCAAGATTAGGATCATAAAGTACAACTGTCGTCGTGTGCGAACCACTCTGGTCGACTATCTCAGGGTGAGCAATACCGGCAACAACATGCGCATTTGTCATCACAAGATTGTTGGCGGCTATAAAACCAGTACCTTCTTTAATACCGCCACAGCCGGCACCGACGATCTTGACGACTGATGCTTCATCGAGCTTGGCTGCCATTGTTACCGGACCTTGGCCAAGCTCCTGAACGGGACCCGGGGCTATCGGCTCAAGTCCAGTAAAGACCTGCGGGAAGCCATCGACTTGAAATTCGCCTTTAATGCGTGCAATGAGAGCAGTTGGTGGATGAAGTTCCTTGTTGAGGCCTTGAAGGATTACTGAGCGCTGGAGCTCGCTGTTAAGGGCGACAAACGGGCTGCTAGAGAACATGTTACCGACGATCCAGGCAGAAAGCAGCGCTACACAAGCCCCCATCACGATACCGCCTCCTTGATCGAACCAGCGGAGATGGATCTGTTTGAAAAGGTCGGCGATACGAAAACCGACTGTCTCACCGATACCACCCAGTACAGCGGCACTCAAAACAACTGTTGCAAACGTCAAGAGAGATTTGGTTAACGGCGTACTGCCAAAGTGGGCGACATATGGCGCTACGGCTGCACCGATGATAATTCCCAATATAAACCCTCCGAAAGAAAGCCCTTCACGGAAGAACCCGGCCTGGTGCCCGCGAACACCTGCCGCCACTACAGTCAAAATAATGAGGATGTCTATAAGGTCCATATCTCTTGAAATAGCTATCTGCTTATGACTTAGTATACAGGATCATCTTACGTTTCACTGGCGCCACAATGCACTCCATATAGGTTATAAGCTGGTAGAATAAGCGTAAGAGATACTATCCGTGATACCTAAAACTCCAGTCAAAAAGAGAGCGATGAGGGTGACTATTGCTGGCCTTATTTTGCTAGTCGTAGCCTATGGACTCTTTGCGTACAGTATGCCCCTACCAGTTCTCGCGCCAACAGTCGTATTGGACACATCAGCTTCACAATCGACTAATAACTTTCCATGGCCGGCAAATGTCACATCTGAAGCCGCCCTCTCTGTAAATAACGCCGGTGTGTTGGCTGTTCACGGTGGCCAGACTGCCCTGCCAACGGCGAGTACGGCTAAAATAATGACCGCCCTAGCTATACTGGACCAGAGACCACTTCACATTGGTGAGCAAGGCCCAGAAATAACTATCTCAGCCGCGGATGTAGCTGCGTACCAAGCCGATCTCGCTGCTGGGGACTCTGTTGTACCGGTGGTGGCAGGAGAGCAATTGAGTGAGTACCAGGCCCTAGAGGCGCTCCTCCTCCCTTCCGCTGATAACGTTGCGGATATTCTTGCTAACTGGGCGTTCGGTTCCGCTAGTGGGTATGTCACTTTCGTTAATAACTATGCCCTCAGTCTCGGCATGCACGATTCGTACTTTTCTGACGCGAGTGGACTCTCGTCACAAACCATCAGTACCGCTGCTGACCTGGTCACACTAAGCAGCGTAGCTATGACCAATCCAGTTTTTACGCAAATAGTTTCTCTGCCCAAAGCTAACTTGCCGGTTGCAGGAACTGTCTCAAACGTCAACACACTAATTGGTCAGCACAATATAATCGGGATTAAGACGGGGAATACTCCACAGGCCGGTGGGTGCTATGTAGTGGCATCATCTGAAACGCTCGATAATATGCCAGTCAGCATTGTCGGGGCGATTATAGGTGCTAAAGATCTTGGTGCGGCTCTTGCCCAGGGAGAATCACTTGTCCAACAGGCAGAAAAAGTTATCAGCGTCTCGACGATTGTTCACGCCGGCCAGGTGGTAGGGGAGTACCCAACTCCGTGGAGCGGCACCTACAAAGCTGTCGCTGCGCAGGGTATTGAACTGGCGACCTGGGCTGGCGAGAAACCGCAGTATAAAGTCAGCCTATTTAGCAGCAAGATTCCCATTTCAAACGGATCTACGGTGGGCAAGGTGAGCGTAATTTTGGGTCAGAGCGAGTTTAGTACGTACGCTATTTCAGGTCAGCGTTTCGAAGCTCCTTCATTCTGGTGGCGCTTGACGCACCCACGTCTTTGATATCGGGTCAGCGTTAAACTTGTATCAGAGGCAGTACTCCGTTACTATGAAACAAAAGTGAAACGGAGATTCAGTCATGCTTGAACCTGTCATAGATAGGCATCGTCTTCCATCAGGTGACAGAACCAGAGCAGCTCTAAGGGATCTAGAGGATCTAACTCTTGTAGGTGCGCGTGATGTTGTAGCCCAGTTTGGTGCACATGACCGTCATGGGCTCAGCCTTAGGCTTGGTCGTCCGCTCGATGCTTTAAGAATCGTAGCGATGTCTCTCGCAGCCAGGAGCTCGACCAATGGAGGTAGCAGCACGGTTGACACGGGAAGTGAGACGTACTCGCTAAGGGTTAGGGTGGGCCAGGCATCTGATAGCGTAGGCAGTCTCTTAGTTGCGACCGTACAACCCGATGATCGTGACAGACTCCAAACGAGTATCAGGCTATTCCCTGGTATCCGCACTCTTCCTCCACAGGGTGCAGTACAGCCACTACCGTCACATAGCTTAGTCTTCGCACATGCTCGTGTTACCGGTGACGAGCTGGATCCTGGTTTTAATCGACTGCATTCTGGGGCGAGCCGTCTTGGTCTATTGGCTGTCAACTTTGGGTATCCTCCTACAGTTACACCAACGGGTCCTAGCGAGGGCGAAGAAAGTTCACCTGCCGTGACAAGTGAGACGGTCAAGGTAGTTTATGATGATGACAATCGAGGCGTCGAAGTATCCGAACAACTTGCCTATATGCAGGCAGTTGCTGCGGCCCATATGCTGGGTGGACATGTTGCGAGACTGGCTCGTGCCACGTTGAGCTAGTCAGTTTCCTCAGATTGTGATTTTTTATTTACCCTGTTATGCTTATAGCATAAGCTAGGAAATAAACATGGCTCAGAAAAGTAATAGGATAATTGTCAGGAAGCCATTTCCGTTTATTGACTTTCCGAATTGGGTGGTTTGGCTTTACGGGTCAGCTAGCGTCTTGCTCTTGCCATGGATCTTCTATCTTGCGGACGAGCTACCAAATAGATATGTCTCGCATCACTGGGACCTGGCGTGGGCCGGTTTTGACATCCTTATGTTTATTTTGTTAGTCATGACTACGATAGCTACTGCTCGTCAATCGAGCGCTGCAGTTCTCTTTGCCTCAGCTCTCGGTACCTTGCTTCTGATAGACGCCTGGTTTGATACCATTACCTCTCGTCATGGCCACCAGCAGATACAGGCGATACTGGTCGCAGTTCTCGTTGAAATACCCCTTGCGCTTCTTTCCTTTTTGATTGCGCACTGGGTTATGGTATATATTCATAGAATAGAACCACATCCGAATGCAGAATCGGAGTAAGAAAGTGAGGGATAAGTACAATGCCAACAAAGTCAACGCCTAAACAGGCAACCAGCAAGGCCAGCCCAATGACGAAAGTCAATATGGCTAAGGTCTTCATCCTCTGGCTCCCGTTCGCCGTCCTCGTTACCGGACTCAGCCTCTTTACCTACGTGGCTGTTCAGTCTGACATGAGGCAGACTGCCAATAACTTACCGACTCAATACGCGGAAGATGCAGTAACGGCACTCAATAACGGTGCCCCAATTAGTGAAGTGGCACCTACGTATGGTATTAATATGGCCAAAAGCCTCGATGTCGTCGTCATTGTTACCAACAAGAGCGGAAAAGTTCTTGCCGCCTCTGGACAGCTGAACGGCACTCCGCCTGTGCCGCCAACATCGGCCTTGAACAGCGCCTCAGCGTCGGGTGAGGACGCTATTACCTGGCAGCCTGACAATAGTGTACGTGAGGCAACTGTCATCAAACCATTTACCACCAAGTCCCAATCTGGATACGTCATTGCGGCGACCTCTCTAAGACTGGTTGAACAGAACGAAAGTAACCTAACCAAGATGGCATTCGTAACACTGTTCGGCACTCTCGTTGCTTCCTTCCTTCTAGTTATGCTTCCAGGCACCCGTGACCTCATCCAGTAAGTACTTAAGACGATTCAGTTTTCTCTCAGCTCCTTCTTAGCAAGGTGTATATAATAGTGCCATATGAAGATACTGGTTGTTGAGGACGAGCAAAAGATTGCGAACGCTATTAAGAAAGGGCTTGAGCAAGAGTCATACGCCGTTGATGTCGTTTATAACGGAGACGAAGGTCTATCGTATGCCCTTGATCCTGACTATGATCTGGTTGTTCTTGACCGGATGCTGCCAGGCCAAGACGGTCTCTCGATCTGCCGTCAGCTGAGGGCCGAGAAGATTCATACACCTGTTCTCATCCTGACGGCACGGGGACAGACAGACGACAGGGTAGCCGGTCTTGATGCTGGAGCTGACGACTATCTGGTCAAACCATTTGCGTTTGAGGAGCTACTCGCCCGTATTAGAGCGCTACTCAGACGACCACAGAAGACGCTCCAAACCCTTCTTGCAGTAGATGATCTGGTAATAGACGTTGCCAATAAAGCAGTCAGGCGTGGCGATACGGACATTACTCTTACAAGCAAACAGTACTCGCTTCTTGAGTATATGGTGCGTCACGAAGGGCAGCTGATTACGAAAGATGCTCTGATTGCTCATGTCTGGAACGATGAAGCGGATATCCTTCCCAATACGGTTGAGGTTTACATCGGCTATCTTCGTAACAAGATTGACCGGGCCTTTAAGAACCGACCGCCTCTTATCTATACAGTTCGCGGCTTTGGTTATCGACTTGGGGAGAAGCGCTCGTAGTGTTCAAATCGGCTACAGTCAGACTGACCGCCTGGTACGCACTAATCATCATGTTTATCAGCATTCTTTTCAGTGTCAGTCTTTACGAGGTCTCGCTGCACGAACTTGACGATCGGCTTCATCAGCAGATGGTCTTTCTGCTGCCACGGGTACCTAAGATCAGAGCCGAGATAATCAGCCAGCACAATCTCGGCTCGCACGCGTTGCTTGTCGACCTGGTCTACTTCAACCTGATCGTTCTCGTAGCCGCTACGACCGCCAGCTATCTCCTAGCTAGGCAAACTCTTGAGCCAATCGAAGAAGCTCATGAAATGCAGACTAGATTCGCTGCCGATGCCTCACACGAGCTTCGAACACCACTGACGGCTATGAAGTCAGAGATTGAAGTCGCGTTACGAGATGGCAAGCTACCATTGTCAGAGTATCAGAGACTACTCACCAGCAATCTTGAAGAGGTTGATCGTCTGGTTACACTTACAAACGTCCT
>DASZAF010000021.1 GCA_035945435.1 Candidatus Saccharimonadales bacterium
CAAAGTTGATAATCTTGAAGCGGATTGGTTCTACATCTCAAGCCTGGCTGGCAGTATGGAGACTTTGGAGGCACTCGTCAGCTACGCTGCCGAGAACCACATCAAAGTCGCTTTCAATCCTGGCAAGGATGAACTCGCCCAGCCGGCTAAGCTTAAGGGACTTCTCGACGATATAGAAGTTCTTCAGTGCAACAAGGAGGAGATGGCGCAGATCGTAGAGGGCAGTACGCCCGAAGAGCTTGCCCAACACGCCGCACACTACGTTCCGTTCGCAGTTGTTACCGACGGCCCGAAGGGCGTTGCAGCGGTCGGTGAAGGCAAGCTAGTCGTAGGCGGTATGTACGAAGACGCGCCTGTTGTCGATCGTCTCGGCGCAGGAGATGCTTTCTGTTCGGGAGTCATAGCCTACTTGGCTCAGGGGCGAAGCTTAGAGGACGCCATCGTCTTTGGTAGCGCTAACTCTACATCTGTCGTCGGTCACATAGGCGCTAAAACAGGCATACTCAAACGTGACACCGAACTACATGATATGCCACTGAAAGTAACACCATTTCGCTAGATCATGGTAGGCTAAACATAAGGAAGATTAAACGAGTGGGCACCGATAAACAACATACGACCATACAGGCACTTCTTGATGCTCAAGAACCCTTGTTTAAACGAGCGATTGCTCAATTAGAAGATGCCAGCGGGCGCCAAGGAGCCGATCTCAAACTTCAAGCCCGAATCATTGAAAAGGCACATGCCGCTATTGCTGAGCTTGGCCTTGATCCACAGGATACTTCCGGACCTGAGCTTTACCAGGCTTTAAAGAATTTGGTGCACAGTAATGACGAACATCTTGCCAAGTCGATTGGTGGAAAGAACGCTGACGACATTCAAGAGTTATTGCCTTTAATGAAAAAGGCTGTTGAGAAAGCCCACATACCGAGGAGATGCTGGGTCCTCAAGCACTCTGTAGCTAAGGAGTTCCTGCGCAAAACGCCACCTCCACATATTATGAAAATACTCGGCTACAAGGATATAAACCTTATGCTGCGAAAAGAGCCGCTTGCAGAAGTTTACGGAGCTCTTCGTTTTGCTGAAGGCCCGGAGTGGCTTAATCGATTCGATGCACACTATGAGACTGTAACGCCAAAGGACTTTGAGACACGTGATATCGAAGTTGTTGTGATGCCAAAAGAGCGCTGGGGCGATATAGCGGCTCACTTTATTGAAAAGAAACGACACAACATCACACATCTTAAGGAGCTCGGGGTGGTCATGATGTTGCCCATTAAGGCGGAGAGGTTGCCAGGCATAACCATCTCGGCAATGCCACTTTTATTCCACTACCATAACGAGATCCGACTCTATAGCGCCTACTTTAAGCTCATGCAAGTGAAGCGAAACTTTGGCAAAGTGTTTTCAGACACGCTGATAGCCGATCCCGATCTTGGTCCTATCATGGCTGGCCAACACATTCACTGGCGCGTCATCCAGCGCTACTTCGGCAGACATGACAATAATGAGCACCCCGAAATCTTTCAGCCACATGTCCAACCAGAGGATCTTCACTGGCGCAAAGCAGAAGAATCGATGTATGAGATCGATCCAGAGCTTAAGTTTTGGAAGGATATGGATTATGTCGGACTGATGTTCGGGGATCGTCCGCTCTCTTTCAATTTGATTGACAATTCCTTTGCCTACAGTAACGACACACCGTATGAATTTAGAGTTATCTATCACTTCCGCGAGAGCCTCTGGAATGAGGTATTCGTCAGTTACATGGGTATGGGTGATCTTAAAGATCAGGTCCTTGAACAGCTCGATAATTCGATGATCCGACCAGAGGATTTAAAGCCGTCAAAATAAAGAGGTGATATCTGATGAGCCGTTACCAAATCTGTATTTCCGGAGCCCACTCAGGTGATACCATCGAGTACGCCCACCAGTTAGCATATGACCTTGGCAAAGCGATCGCAGAAGCTGGTCACACCACGACGACTGGGGCAACGATCGGCCTGCCGCGTTATGGTGCGAGAGGCGCAAAAGAGAATGGTGGCTTATCGGTTGGCTTCTCGCCGGCCAGTAGTTATCGTGAGCATGTTCACACCTACCGTCTGCCAACGAAAGAGTTCGACTACATCAACTTTACAGGCATGGACTATGTAGGGCGGGACGTCTACCTCGTTCGTTCAAGCGACGCACTGATAACTGTTGGGGGTGAAGTAGGCAGCTTGCACGAGTTTTCAACCGCCGTAGAGAGCCATAAGGTCATTGCTGTCTTGCTCGGAAGTGGGGGTCTGGCTGACTTTCTGCCCACCCTTATTGATCGCCTAAGAGTTCCTCATAAAGAAAAGATCATCTTTGACACGGATGCCCAGCGTATCGTCAAGCGAGTCATAGAGGCTCTTGATAAGGAATATGCTGACTTCAAAGACCAGCTCGCCGGTGACGTTGAAGAGAAACCGACAAATAGAAAGCGTGGCGGTTAACTAACTTTTACCCTCTCTAGGAGAAGCCTGGGTTGGCAGCTGTGATCTAAAAGTGGGCAACTCTTCCACCCTTATCTACACCTCTTACTGTATAACGTCACGGTACTCCTCGGTGCTTTTCTGCTATGCTTAAGTTTAATAAGGAGGCATCAATGGCGCAGGATTGGGATTTTACAGGCCTACGCGCACTCTATATCAACTGCACGCTTAAGAAGAGCCCTGAGGTTAGCAATACCGAAGGTTTGATTAAGATAAGCCGGCACATCATGGAGAAGCATGGGGTTAAGACGGAACTATTGCGTGCTGTCGATCACCAGATAGCGACCGGTGTTTACCCAGATATGCGAGAACATGGCTGGGAGGTAGACGAATGGCCAGAGATATACAAAAAAGTCATGGCGGCAGACATTCTTGTTATCTGTGGGCCAATCTGGCTCGGTGATAACAGTTCCGTGACTAAACGCGTCATTGAGCGTCTCTACGGCAACTCGAGTCTACTCAACGATGCCGGTCAATATGCCTATTATGGTAAAGCTGGTGGATGCTTGATCACCGGCAATGAAGATGGTATAAAACACTGCGCGATGAACGTGCTATATAGCCTGCAGCATCTGGGCTACACCATTCCTCCTCAGGCTGACGCTGGGTGGGTAGGTGATGCAGGTCCCGGCCCGAGCTATCTTGACCCGGGCTCAGGTGGCCCCGAAAATGACTTTACAAATCGTAATACTACATTTATGAGCTGGAACCTTATGCACATCGCTAATATGCTCAAGAAAGCAGGTGGTATCCCCGCATATGGTAACGAACGAAGTAAATGGGATGCAGGTACGCGCTTTGATTTTGAAAACCCAGAGTATCGCTCGTAGCCTGTAGGGTGTATTACTTGGTACAATGACAGGCGTGGATCAACATTTTCACTTATCCAGTAGCTATAAGCCGACTGGCGACCAGCCGCTAGCGATTACCGAGCTGACCCAAGGTCTTGAAAAGCCGACCAGAGAGCAGGTATTGCTCGGTGTGACTGGTTCGGGCAAAACCTTCACTATGGCCAATATCATCGAGAAAGTTCAGAAGCCCACTCTTGTCGTCAGTCACAATAAGACGCTTGCCGCTCAGCTATATGGCGAATTCAGACAATTTTTTCCCGACAACGAGGTGCATTACTTCGTCAGCTACTTTGACTACTACCAGCCCGAGGCATACCTACCGTCAACTGATACTTATATCGAAAAAGATTCCAAGATCAATGAAGAGATCGATCGACTGAGACACGCGGCTACCGGTTCACTTTTATCCCGGCGGGACACGATCATCGTAGCGAGCGTGAGCTGTATTTATGGTATTGGCTCGGTTGACGATTATGGCTCAATGGCGATTCGTCTCAAAGTTGGCGAGAAGAGGCGAGAGGATAAGTTCATTCGTCACTTAACTGATATCCAATATCATCGTAATGACATCGATTTTCGCAGATCGACCTTTAGAGTTAGGGGCGACGTTGTCGATGTCTTTCCGGCTGGGGATGAGTCGGCACTAAGAATCGAGTTCTTTGGTGATGAAGTCGAGAGGATCACACGTATAAACCCACTCACAGGAGAAATACTAACGGAGCCAAAGGAGATTACTATCTATCCTGGCTCCCACTATGTCACTCCCAGAGAGAAGCTTGAAGTGGCTATTGGTAAGATCCGTAATGAGCTCGAACAGCGCCTCGCTTACTTCAATGAGCATGGTAAACTCCTCGAAGCTCAGAGACTTCAGCAACGCTGTAAGTTCGATCTAGAGATGCTTGAAGAGACTGGTTTCGTCAAGGGCATTGAGAATTACTCGCGCTACTTGACTGACCGTGAACCAGGCGAACAGCCGGCTACACTTCTCGATTACTTTCCAGATGACTTCCTGATGTTTATCGACGAGTCGCACATGACCATCCCGCAAGTACGCGGCATGTATAATGGCGATCGAGCTCGAAAGGAGGTTCTCGTCGAGCATGGCTTTAGGCTACCGAGCGCATTAGATAACCGCCCCTTAACATTCAGCGAATTTGAGCGTCACATAAATCAAGTCATCTATGTCTCAGCTACACCGGCAGAGTACGAGCTCTCGAGAGGGGGTAAACCAGTCCAACAGATCATCCGTCCGACAGGATTACTTGATCCGCCGATTGTCATCAGACCAACTAAGGGCCAGATCGATGATCTCATGGCAGAGATCAAGGAGACGGTAGACAAACACCAGAGAGTTTTAGTCACGACCCTGACTAAGCGTATGGCAGAGGATCTAGCCGAATACTTAAGCGAGGCCCACATCAAGGCCCAGTACCTCCATTCTGATGTCGACACACTTGAGAGAACGGATATCTTGCGGGATCTGCGGCTTGGCGTTTACGACGTGCTTATCGGCATCAATCTTCTTCGAGAAGGCATCGATCTACCCGAGGTTAGTCTTGTCGTAATTCTTGATGCAGACAAGGAAGGCTTTCTCAGATCAACACAAGCTCTCGTGCAAACAGTTGGTCGGGCAGCCAGGCACCGTGACGGGCATGTCATCATGTACGCAGATAGCATAACCGACTCCATGAAGCAGACGATTGACGAGACGGAGCGCAGGCGAGCCATTCAGAAAGCTTACAACGATGAGCACGGCATCACCCCCACTGGCGTTGCAAAAGAGGTCGACGAGGGTCTGCGCGCTATTGTGCCGAAACAGGATGGGAAACAGGGCCTAGATCTTAGAAAAGTACCAAAAGAAGACTACCAGCGCCTGATCGATGAGTTGACTACAGAAATGGAGTTCGCGGCCGCCAACTTACAATTTGAAAAGGCCGCCGAATTGAGAGATCTGATAAAAGAAGTGGAAAGTAAGCTTTAGCATATACTTTACAACCCTGCATATCTAGCGTTATCATAAATTGCAACAGGAGGGAATAAATCTATGAGTGCCGCACAATCAGCAAGTAAGGGGAAGACCGCATCTGGTTTGCCAATGAAGCTACCAACGTGGCTCTCCAAGACGAACTTTTATATCTTCGAGTACGCCATAGGCTTACTGGCGCTCCTCGTCGCAGCATTGCTTCTCGACCGCGCATTATATGTACTGTTTCAATATATTAATGATCGATCGACGGTAGAGAATCTTGGTGAAGTAGCCGTACATACGGTTGGGCTAGCAGTCGTCTGGCTACCGCTGGCAATGGTCCTCTATCTTCGGACGCGTAGCCAGGAACAGGCTCAACGCTCACTTGAAGAGAATAAGCTCCGCCGCTTCTTCTATTTCGTCTTCATGACCGTTATCGTTATATCGACAGCCGTTTTCGCTTACTTTGCCATAAGAGGGCTGCTTCTCTGGATCTTCGACGCTCAGTTACCTCGTGAAGCTCTTGTCGGCCTCTTTCTGCCTGCACTCCTCTCGGCAGTCGTCGGCAAGGCGATTATCTGGCAGACGATGCAAGTTAATAACCAACTGACGACACAGCGCTTTGTCCGTTATTTCGGGGGCATAGCCGTCATCGTTTTCGTTCTACTGTTTGCAGTTGGTCTCGGCAAGGCGCGAGACTCGGTTATCGACAACCAAACGAGTACCGATCTCGCACAGATTGCCACCTATGTAAACAACTACGCAAACGCTCAGGGTGCAATGCCGACGAGTCTGGCCAGCTTGAATCTTCCAAACTCCGTCTTAGTTCGCGGCAATAAATACGGCTACAGCTATGCAGCGACTGGAAATGGTGAGTTCAAAGTCTGCGGTGACTTCAAGGCGGCAAGCGCTGGTACAGGCAAGATTAATGAGGGACCGGACTTCAAGCTACACGGCGCAGGCTTCCAATGCTTCACCTTGGCTGTTGGGCAGACAAACTCAAGCTCTCAGAACCTACAATCCGAGCTTCAAGCTCTTGGGTCACAGGGTGCCGCATCGACAGGTGCCATTACCCAATAAATAAATCCGACTGGCAGTAAGTTGCCGTCCCCGTATACTCTCAGGGACGGCATTTGCTATAATTGGCTAAACCATGGCAGATATTACAGAAGATGAAGTGCGAAAACTCGCACGTCTCGCTCGAATTACGCTAACCGATGACCAGGTGAGCGCCTTTATGAACGAGATCAGTGCGATCCTAGGTTATGTAGAGCGCCTTGAGAGTCTTGACCTTGAAGACACTGAACCGACCTACCAGGTGACCGGCATGACCAACGTGATGCGAGACGACGTTGAGGTTGACTATGGTACCGATCAATCTGCACTCATGAAAAACGTGCCCACAAAAGAAGAGGGAAGTATTAAAGTGAAGCGGGTACTGTAGTATGCGGTCCAGAATAGATCCGATCGTCAGTGATGTCAGCTCTGGCAAAAAAAGTGTTACCCAAATTGTCGAGGACACCCTTACAAGAATCGAAAAAGCTAGCGAGTATCATGCGGTTTTAGAGACGGCTCGTGAGCGCGCCTTGCAGAGAGCTGGAGAGCTTGATCGAAAAATTGCCGATGGCCAGGATGTTGGTCGTCTGGCAGGCGTTACTTTCGTAGTTAAGGACAACATACTCACTTTTGGCACAAAGACGACTGCTTCAAGCAAAATCTTAGATAACTTCGAGGCTCCGTATCAGGCGACTGTCATCGAACGACTTGAAGCCGAAGGCGCCATCATGGTTGCTAAGACAAACCTAGACTCATTCGCACATGGTTCTTCTACAGAAAATAGTGCGTTTGGACCAACCCACAATCCTCACGATAAGGAACGTGTCCCTGGTGGAAGCTCTGGTGGTTCTGCGGCGGCCGTAGCGCTTGATCTCGTGCCGTTTGCGCTCGGGACAGATACAGGTGGCTCAGTCCGACAACCGGCTGCTCTATGCGGTGTTGTCGGTTTCAAGCCAACATTTGGAGCCGTCTCACGCTACGGCGCAGTTGCAATGGCTAGTTCGACTGATGTTATCAGCCCACTAACACACAGTATCGGTGACGCCCGCATCATATTAGATATTATGGGAGGTCAAGACACGATGGACAGCACCTCCCACACAGTCGACACCAAGAAAGGGCAGACTGATCTAAAATCCCTTCGCGTCGGAGTTATCAAGCAGAATATGGGCGCAGGTGTCGATCCTGAGGTTCTAGGGGCAGTCAACAAGGCTATCGATAAGCTGAAAGTTGCCGGAGCAATGATTGAAGAAGTTGACATGCCCATACTGGACCTTGCTTTGGCGATCTACTACATTGTTGTGCCTGCGGAGGTCAGTTCGAATCTCATGCGCTACGATGGGATCAAGTTTGGTCACACGGCGAATGGCCAGTTCAAAAGTATTGAAGAGTACCAGAGCATGACTCGATCAGAAGGATTTATGCCAGAGAACGTACGGCGAATCATGATCGGCACGTACGTTCTCTCTTCGGGTTACTACGATGCGTACTACAAACGCGCCCTCCAGGCTCGCACGCTGCTTATCCGAGATTTTGAAGAAGCATTCAAGAAGTACGACGTGCTCATAAGCCCAACGACACCCACTACAGCTTTCAAACTCGGTCAAAATACCGACGATCCGCTCAAAATGTACCTGGCAGATGTTATGACGGTCGGCATGAACCTTGCCGGACTGCCAAGTGTTAGTATTCCAGCTGGTAACGATAGTAGTGGGCTACCGATCGGCGTGCTGCTTTCGGGGGCACAGAAAGACGATGCATCAGTACTTGACATAGCCGAGTGGCTAGAAGGAGATGAGTAGAATGACTCTCGCTTCAGCCTTAGATCTATATGAAGTTACCGTTGGTATGGAGTGCCATGTCCAGCTCAAGACAAAGACCAAACTTTTTAGCGGTGCGGACAACGATGCCAGAGATAAATCTCCGAATACCGTCGTTTCACCGATCTGCTTCGGACTACCCGGCACACTGCCAGTTCTTAACCGACATGCGATCGAATTAGCAGTTCGCGCAGGAGCAGCCTTAAACGCCAAAGTCGCAGAAGTCAGTAACTTCGATCGAAAACATTATTTTTATCCTGACCTACCCAAAGGCTACCAGATCACTCAGCTAGATCGTCCTATCATCGGGAAAGGTGAAATAGAAGTGCCGTTCAATGGAGGAAGCTTTACGGTCGGTATCACCAGAGCCCATATGGAAGAGGATGCCGGGAAACTTGTCCATCCGCCGGGGGCAGATTACAGTCTCGTCGACTATAACCGAGCCGGGACGCCACTCATCGAGATCGTTTCAGAGCCTGATATACATAGTGCTGCTCAAGCACGAGCTTATGTCCAGGAACTGTGGCTTCGCATGATGTACTCAGGCGTTACAGAAGGAAACCTATACTATGGCAACATGCGGTTCGACGTTAACGTATCCGTTGCTAAGAAAGGTTCGGGTGTGTTAGGTACACGCACCGAAACTAAAAATCTCAACTCATTCAGAAGCGTTGAACGCGCTGTCGACTTCGAATTTCGACGCCAGGTTGACTTGGTGGAGAAAGGTCAGAAGATCGTCCAGGAGACGCGCGGCTTCAATGACGCAACTCAGAAAACGTTCAGCCAACGCACCAAGGAAGACGCAGACGATTACAGGTATTTCCCAGAGGCAGATATCCCGCCCGTCGTGTTGACAAGAGAGCATATTAGAGAGATCCATGACGAAGTCGCAACTTTGTTACCGGCTGCAATTCGTGCACGTCTGTCGTCACGTGGCCTCAAGCCCAACGAGATCGAAACACTACTAGAGGCCGACGCAGTACTTCAGGGCCGCGGGTATATCAAGCTTATCGATGAGACCGAGGATGAGGTCGTTCGCTTTGTTGTTAACTGGATTCTGAACAGGGATATTGCTTCGAAAGCTAGCGACCACGATGAAAAAGACGTTATGGCTGCATCCGCTCTTCCAACAGCTGTTCAGTTGTCAGATGTATTTCGCATGTACAAGTCCGGCAAGATAAGCTCAAACAACTCAGATGAGCTGATAGGCCATCTAGCGGGACACGATGAGCTGATGGCTGAATCACTCGCCGATGAAAAAGGTATGTTGCAGGTGAGCGACAGCAGCGAGCTGGAGAAGATTATCGATCAGGTTCTTAGTAACCAGGCCAGTCAGAAAGCCGTCGCCGACATTAAGGCGGGAAAGATGAATGCTATCGGATTCTTGGTTGGCCAGGTCATGAAAGAATCAAGAGGGACGGCTAACCCAGGAGTGGTGAGCGAGCTCGTACGCAAAAAGCTACTTAACAGCTAGGAGGGATCCATGAAACTGCCGACAAAGGCAATTGTCGCGGCTGCCGGTTACGGTACCCGTTTTCTGCCTCAAACTATTGCGATGCCAAAAGAGATGCTGCCAATAGTTGATAAACCTGTCATTCAGATTATCGTCGAACAGCTAGTTGCTGCCGGCGTGACCGACGTTATCATCGTCACCGGCTATACCAAACGGGCAATCGAAGACCACTTTGATGTCCCCGCAGAACTAGCTAATGAACTGGAGACGAAAGGCAAGACTGAGCTTCTAGAAGAAGTACGAGCCATAAGTAACCTGGCCAACTTCGCCTATGTCAGGCAAAAAGGCTCGCCAAAAGGCACGGCACGGCCTGTTCTTAGCGCAAAGCATCTGCTCAATAAGGACGAGCCTTTCTTCGTCACGTTCGCAGATGACTTCTTTCGCTCAGACATACCTGAGCCTGTTCAGCTCCTCGATGTCTATAGGCGAACAAGAAGCACTGTAATCGCTTTTACCGAAGTTCTTGAAGAAGAGACCCATCGATATGGTATAGCTGATGTTGCCGAGCATCTAGATGAGCGGACTATAAAACTGAAGTCGCTCGTAGAAAAACCACCACAGGGCAAAGCCCCATCCAATTTCGCGGTAACTGGTCATCACATTCTAACCCCCGATATTCTGCCCCTCCTTGAGAAAGAGGTTGTCGGTACAGGGGGCGAGATTGTCTTGACTGAACATATCTCCGAGTTCATGAAGAAGTCGCCGGTCTACGGCTGCATCGTTGACGGAGTCTGGCATGATACGGGTAATAAATCACGCTACTTAGAAGCTGTCATTGATCTAGCTCTGACCGATCCTACAGTCGGACCAGAACTCCGGAATTATCTTGATCGGCGGCTCAAGCAGAAGGATTGATTTGGTGGTATCATAGGTTAAACGTCGGCACAATAAGGAGAAGCCATGACAGGATTTGATCTTTTAGCCATTATCCTCAGTATAACTCTAGCCATCTTCCTGATCTTAGCCATCATACTAACCATCTACTTGATACGGATTGTCCGTCAGGTGCAAACGGTCATGAATCAGGCCGAGAGCACAGTGGATCTTATCAAGTCATCTGTTAAATCACTGACAAGTGTCGGCATCCCACGCAGCGCGTTCCGCTTTTTTACAGAGTTACTCTCGAAGAAGAGTGAGATGCACAGTAAGGGCAAAAAATCTAAATAATAGGAGGGGATCTACATAAAATGGCCCAGAAAAAGAAAGTTGGTGATGGTGGGGGAAAGAAGTTCCTACTTGGAGCAGTGGTAGGTGTAGTTGCCGGAGCAGTAACAGCTCTACTAACCGCCCCGAAGAGTGGCAAGGAGACCCGAGCTGTCATCAAAGAGAAGGCGACTGATCTCGGCCAGGATGCTCTTCGTGATGCTCGTAAGCTTGAAGGAGAACTCAACAAGCGAATCTCCGAATCAAAGAAGGCTCTACCACATCTAACAGGCGAGGCGAAGACCGAGCTTGAAACCTTGCTGAAAGGCGCCGTGACCGCTAAAGGGCGTGCCCTGAAGGCAATCGATTCGCTCAAGAAGGGTGGAAAGACAAAACTCGACGAGACACTCGTCAAGGAACTAGAGACTGTTATCTCTAATCTTGAAGAGGTTGAACGTAAGGTTAGCAAAGCGCCAAAGGCAAAACACTCAAAATAGGTTATGACGAAAGGGGCGAGAGGGGCACATTAGGTGCCCCCTTTGCGTGCTATAATAGATGTCAGAAGGGGGACAAAAGTGACAAAAAGACCAACACTCGCTGCGAGTGATTATGTGCATTTGCACAATCACACACACTACAGTGTGCTCGATGGTCTTCAGAAAGTCCCCGAGATGCTCGACCGCATTAAAGAATGTGGTATGGAAGCTGTAGCCATAACTGACCACGGTACTCTTTCGGCAACCGTCGAGTTTGTTAAGAGCGCACAAGAGCGTGGCATTAAGCCAATCGTTGGTATCGAGACCTACGTGGCCGCCCGAACGATTGCCGATAGAGACCCGAGTAAAGACAAAGCCAGATACCATCTGATCCTGCTTGCTATGAACCAGCAAGGCTATCTGAACCTAATGAGACTCAGCACCATCGCCAACCTCGAGGGTATGTACTACAAGCCACGCATCGACCACTTGTTGCTAGAGAGATACAATGAAGGGTTAATCTGCCTCTCAGGCTGTCTGGGTGGAGAGCTCGGTGAACTCTTCTCGCAGGACCAGGACGAAAAAGCCTATGAGATCGCTAAATGGTATAGATCAATCTTTGGCGATCGATACTATTTGGAGATGCAGGATTCAGGCCATCCGAAGCATCCGAAGCACTCCAAAGATCAAGCAAAGCTGAACAAGAAACTTCAGAAACTAGCCAAAGACCTAGATCTCCCACTCGTCGTTACAACCGATGCCCACTACTGTAAACCCGAGGATAAAGAGGCCCATGAAATCTTACTCTGTGTTCAAACGACCGCCAACCTCAACGACAAAGGACGCTTCAGCATGGATGACTACGACCTCTTCGTTGAGAGCTCATCGAACATTATCAACAGATGGGGAGAAGAATACGCCGAAGCCGTCCTGAACACTCGAAAGATTGCGGACCGCTGTTCAGTCGAGTTGAAGTTCGGTGAGACGCTCATTCCTAAGTTTGATGTCCCTGAGGGCTACACGGAAAAACAGTACCTCGACGAGCTAGTCTACCAGGGTTTAGCTGCACGATATGGTAACGTCGAAAGAAACGAGGCAAAACTGCTGACCATCCCCAAAGCAAAGACTACTTTGACCAAGGAAGTACTTGAGAGGGCAGAGTATGAACTTGGTGTCATCGATAGGATGGGCTTTAACGGTTACTTCCTTGTCGTCCAAGACTTCATAAACTGGGGTAAGGACCATGATATCGTCTTTGGTCCTGGTAGAGGCTCGGCAGCTGGCTCACTTGTCTCGTATGCACTACGCATAACTGACCTCGATCCACTAGCATACGGCTTACTTTTTGAGCGCTTCTTAAATCCTGACCGCATTAGTATGCCTGATATTGATATTGATATTCAGGATACTCGTCGTGATGAGGTCATTGCCTACTGTACGGAGAAATACGGTCGTGACAGAGTATCAAACATAGTCACTTTCGGTACAATGGCTGCAAGAGCAGCAATCCGCGACGTTGCTCGGGTCATTGAAGTCTCATACGCCGAGGCAGACCGACTCGCAAAGATGATCCCGCCTCCTGTTCAGGGCCACCACACACCACTAAGTACGCATATCCAGAAAGAGCCCGACCTTAAGGCTGAGTACGAAAACAACCCAACAAGCAAGAAAGTCATCGATCTTGCCATCAAACTAGAAGGCACCATCCGTTCTCGTGGTGTCCACGCTGCTGGAGTTGTGATAGCACCCGACGAACTGGTCAAGTTTATTCCTCTAGAAATGTCACAAAAGGGCGCCGTAGCAACGCAATTCTCGTTCACAATAGTTGAAGAACTAGGCCTTCTTAAGATGGACTTTTTGGGCTTAAGCAACCTTACTATCGTAAAGAATGCCATGCGCATCGTTAAGAAAGTCTACGGCGTTGAGATCGACCTAGAGAAAATGCCGCTCGATGATAAGAAGACGATCGCCTTGTGCGCAGCAGGTGACACTACAGGCATTTTCCAGTTTGAATCAGCTGGTATGAAGCGCTATCTAAAAGAACTCAAGCCGACCGTCTTCGACGATCTAATTGCTATGGGCGCACTCTACCGACCAGGTCCGATGCAGTTTATCCCAGCTTTTATCGATCGAAAGCTCGGGAGGAAGGAGATTGAGTATCTCCACCCGAGAATGGAGGCGGCCCTCAAACCTACATATGGAGTCCTTGTTTACCAGGAACAGGTCATGCAGATAAGTAAGGACCTTTGTGGTTTCACCGGTGGACAGGCCGACACTCTCCGTAAGGCTATCGGTAAGAAGAAGATGGATGTCTTGCAGAAACTGAGAACCGACTTCATTGAAGGTGCCGTCAAGAATAGTGGCGCCGATAGAAAGGACATGGAAGACTTCTGGAAACAACTTGAAGACTTCGCAGCCTACTGTTTCAACAAGTCGCATGCGGCCTGTTATGCAACGATCTCATACTGGACCGCCTATCTTAAAGCAAACTACCCTTCGGCCTTCATGGCTGCCCTGATGACTAGTGACCACGGAGATACTGACCGTCTAGCTATTGAGATCTCCGAGTGCAAGCGGATGGGTATTGAAGTCCTTTCACCTGATGTCAATCAATCTTTTGGTGAATTTGGCGTAGTACCAGATACCCATCAGATCAGATTTGGGATGAACGCTGTTAAGAATGTGGGTAGTGGTGCTGTCGAAGAGATACTGAGAGCTCGCGAGGCCGGTGGAGAGTTCACGTCAATGGAAGACTACATGAGACGTGTGAACGCCCGAGTCGTTAACCGCAAAAACCTTGAGAGCCTGATCAAAGCTGGTGCTTTTGACCGTTTTGCATCTCGTGCTGATCTACTTTACAACCTCGATACCATTCTTGCTTTTGGGAGCAAGCTCCAGAAGGAGGCAGCTAGCGGACAAGTAAACTTGTTCGGGGAGATGCTTGATGATACGACAAGCGCTGCCCTCAAGCTTGAAGAGGCGCCAAAGCAAGCCAGTGAACAGGAGAGGCTACAGTGGGAGCGAGAGCTACTCGGCCTCTACTTATCTAGTCACCCACTTGATCGCTACGATACCTATCTCGATGAACAGTCGTTGCCACTTGACACGCTTAGTAAAGAGATGGACGGGGCCGCCGTTTCTGTCGGTGGTGTCGTTATCGGCATCCGCCAGATCAGCACAAAAAATGGCGACAAGATGGCCTTCGTCAAACTGGAGAATAAGACTGGTGAATTAGAGTTAATAGTCTTCCCCAAGGTCTACGAATCGGTCAAGGAATTACTCAAGCAAGATAAGATCGTTCTAGCCAAAGGCACTCTCACCGCCAGGGATAAAGCCGGAAACCTGGTAGACGAATACAAAGTACTCGTTGACAGCTTGAAGGAGATAGATGGTCAGACGGCCGCTTCTTATGAGCCGACCGGCGTGGCCTATTTATTTGAGCCCTCTAAGCCCAAAAAGTCCAGAGCCAAGTTTCGACGTACCACCACACCAGTTGAGTCAGTTGCCGAATCAGCACCCAGCAGCACTATAACGAGCCGGAGTGAACCGCTCCAGATAAGGCCCCAGAAGCTCTACGTCCACGTCCGAAATCCAGAAGATCACCAATCTCTTCTTGAGTTAAAGCGCTCATTCAACAACTACCCTGGAAAATCTGAAGCCATACTCGTCCTAGGCGAAGATAAGGGCTCGGCCATTAAGCTACCGTTCACGATCGAGCCGAGCACTGATCTACTCAGCGCCATTAAGCAGCTTTACGGCGAAGAATGTATCGCCCTTAAATAGACAGGCTGAGTTGATAGAGGGCTATACCGAGAGCCACACTGACGTTAAATGACTCTTTTGCGCCCTTCATAGGTATCTCGATGAGTGTCGGGCAGTGATCGAGAACGACCTTTGGGATGCCGTTAACCTCTTCTCCGAGGACTAAGGCTACCATTTCGTTACTAGCTGGGTGAAAGGAGCGAATATCCATCGCTCTATTGCTCTGCTCTAATCCAACGACCGTATATCCCTCAGTCTTTAATTTCGAGATCAATTCTAATACGTCCTCGTAGTGGCTAAACGGTACCGAATTTTCAGCTCCGAGGGCCGTTTTATGTATCCTATCCGTCAGTCCTTCGACGATATGTCTGAGACGATCGTCATTATCGACACGAGGGTAGGGAGTGTACCCCGTTAGGTATAGACGGTCTACGCCGAAGCCATCACAAGTACGAAAGAACGAACCGACATTGAGAGTACTCCTGATATTGTGGGCTACAACCACAGTTTTCATTTCAACTACCAGATTTTGGTACGTTTCTCAGCAGGGCGATATAGCCTGTCATTTTCGCTTAGTCTGAACGCATCATAGAAGCCATCTACGTGCGTAACCATACCATTGACCCTAAACCGTGATTCAGGATGCGGATCGCGGAGTGCAAACTCACGGACACGCTCAGGCCGGTTCACGTCGCACTCTGTGGTTGCGTAAGCCACGAAGAAGAGCTGTTCTGCTGTTAGTTTACCTTCACCAACCTGCTGTTGCTTAGGGAGCTTCTTGAAGGTCTCATAGGCGATCTCTAGCCCACCCAGATCAGCGATGCTCTCACCGATAATTAGTTGGCCAATGAGATGAAGCCCGGGCAGAACTTCAAACTGATCAGCCTGATCAATAATGATCTTCGCTCGCTTTGCAAACTCGGCACGATCTTTCTTCGTTTGCCAGATACGCATGTTCCCTACATCATCAAACAAGCATCCTTGGTCGTCAAAACCATGTGTCAGCTCGTGTCCTATGACTGTTCCAATACCGGCCAAGTTGGCGACAATCGGAGCCTTTGGGTCAAAGAACGGCGACTGCAGAATAGCTGCTGGAAAGCAGATAACCAGACGGTTCGGATCGTGGTAGGCGTTGACTGTCTGAGGGTCCATTAACCATTCGTCACGTGATGTCTTTTTGTGAAGCCGGTCGAGATAGTAGTCGTTCTGGAAGCGCTCAATAGCTATAAGGTTACCTATGAGGGATTCCCGGTTAATCTCAAGCTTACTGAAATCACGCCACTTGTCTGGATAGCCGATCAAAACTTTCATGTTAGCCAACTTCTTATAGGCTAGTGGTTTTGTCTTTGGATCCATCCATTTCAGACGTTTCAGACGCTCTTTGTAGGTGGCCCTGATGGTCTCGACCATTTCGAGTATCTGCCTCTTTGACGACTCTGGAAAGTACCTCTTGGCATAGAGCCTACCGACACCTTGTCCGAAGACCGCGTCTATGAGCATGACAGCTCGTTGCCATTTTGGCATGAGCTCACGAGAGCCCGTCAGAGTCTTACCAAAGAATTCAAACCTAAGCTTGGCGAAACTCTCATCTATCTTGCTGTAATAGGTAACGACAAACTTCCATTTGAGGTATGTCTTCCAGGACTCTAATTTACTCTCAATAAATAGTTTATCGACATAGGCCAAGAACTTTGGTTGGTCGACACTAAGATCACGACCAGGTCGCCAACCAAGCGAGCTAGCGTATGCCGGCCAGTTTATGTTTGGGTAACCAGCCTTCAATTTGGTAAAGGTAACTTTGTTATAGTTCTTTTCAACATCTCGCAGTTCCGCACTTGGTAGAGAGTGGCGAGCTAGACTGGTTTCAAAGTCGATGACCTGTTTCGAAAAATTATCTGCGCTCTCGCCAAGCCCCGGTAACCGCTTAAATACTTTGGCAAGATGAGCAGTATAGGCCTTTCGTACTGCCTTCATTTCGGGCTTATCTTCCAAGTAGTAGTCCCGGGACGGTAGCGTCAGGCCCCCTTGACCCAGCCGAAAGAGATAGCGAGTGCTATCCTTATCATCCATATCCGCCATCGCACGCCACGGACCGCTGATACCGATGGCTTGCAGCTCACCAATGACAGTTGCCAGGTCATTCAGGTCTTTAATTTCATCAATACGTTTCAGATAACTATCGACGAGCTTTAAGTGGTCTTTACTGAAGTCGTCGACATGCATAATGGTGTAGTAAAGATCGCGCGCTTGTTGCTCAACGCTGTTTGGCGATAACAGCTTCTTTTCTTGGAGGTCATTGTAGATTGCCCGCATGTCTTGCCACGTCTTGTCGCGGAGGACTAAGAATGTACCCCAACGGCTCTCGGTCGGTGGGATGGGGTTCTCTTTCAGCCATTTACTGTTTACATAGCTATAGAAGTCATCTTGCGGTCTTACGGAGTTACTAAGAGAACCACCGTAATCACGCATACTGTGTAGTTTTGTCATTGGAACCATTGTAGCGCAACTCTTCGTTTTGAAGGCAACTCATCTGCTGACCGACGCTTATGCTTGGTGTACAATATGGGCAATGACCGATGCTAGCAGTCAAATGCGCTTCCGAGAACAAGAAGAGGAAGCTACACAGCAACGGGCTAATATGCTCGGGCTGCTTTACGTTGACTCTCGAAACCTCAATGACATGCCGCTCTTGAAGGGCATCTTGAGCGTTAGGGAGATGTATGACTGGAAGATCGTACCGATGAGAGACCTCGGTGAAGGGAGTCTTTTGACATTCGGTATTACCATTCAGACCTCTCAGCAGGTTCTCCGTGAACTTCGTGAGCGTTTCATCGGCCGCAATGTCGAATACGTCATGATCAGCAATCTCGGCTACAAGGAGCTGATGAGGCGCTTCGACCCGCCAAAAGAGGTCCACTATGATGACGTCACAATCGCCACCGAGGGTGACAGTGCGACACTTGCTGAAGTGTCAAAGACTCTCGACCAAGTGCGCTCAGAGGACATCGTCAACTATCTGATACAGCAGGCAATCCGCCTACACGCCTCCGACATCCATTTGGAATGTAACAGGCATGATGTTCGAATCCGATTTAGGGTTGACGGAGCTCTCCATCAGATCGCCAGTATCGGCAAGGAGAAATATCGAATGCTCCAAAGCTCGATCGCCAGTCGAGCTAACATCTCGATAGACGCTCCCGACGCTCAGACCGGCCATATCTCAGAAGTCGTTCAGGGCCCAGACGGTGGCGAAGAGACTTTGAATATGCGCATCGAGACCGTCCCAACTGTCTATGGACAAGATGCCGTCTTGAGGCTTTTTGAGATCGACGAGACGATGATGGATCTTGATAAGCTGCGCTTCTCGAAGCAAGAACGACAAAACATCGATGACGTCATAGCGCACCCCCATGGACTCGTATTGGTCGTTGGCCCGACTGGTTCCGGTAAATCGACCACGCTCTACTCGATTCTAAACGCTCTTAACACAACTCAGCGGAAGATAATCACCCTTGAGGACCCAGTTGAGTATGCTATCGACGGAGTCAGCCAGATTCCAGTTGCATCGCGAAAAGGGGAGAGCTTTGCAGAGAAGCTGAGAGCCGTCATGCGTCTCGACCCCGACGTTATCATGGTCGGAGAAATTCGTGACGTCGACACCGCACGGACGGCTATCCAAGCTTCAATTACCGGCCACCTTGTCCTTAGCACTTTCCACGCCACCGACGCACCAGCAGCTCTCAGCCGAATGATAGACATGATAGGACCAAACCCAATATTTGCCAGTGCCATCAAGATGATCATTGCCCAGCGCCTAGTGCGAAGGCTCGACGACAAGCTCAAGCAGTCATATACGCCAGACGAGAGAACAGTAGAGTATATCAAGAACGCTCTCAAGGATCTGCCGAAAAATGCTCAGCAACCTGACTACACAAAGCTGACGCTCTATAAACCCGGCAAATCGGAAGAGAACCCATTTGGTTACGCCGGGCGCATGATGATCCTCGAGCAACTACTTGTCGACGAAGCCATTCAAGGCCTAATCAGACAAGACGTACAGCATATCGACAGCACAGTCATTCAAAAGACCGCTATCGCCCAGGGAATGATGACCATCCAGCAGGATGGCATACTCAAAGCCCTCCAAGGCCTCACCACCCTCGAAGAGATCAACCGAGTTATTTAATCACCGAAGCAATCTTGTCAGCCAAGCCTTCAGCAAATATTGAGGGGATGATGGTGTCAGGTGTTGGGTTTGGAATAAACTCTGCGATTGCTTTTGCGGCGGCTACTTTGTGCTGCTCGGTGATGGCTTTGACCTTATGGTCTAGTGCCCCGCGGAAGATTCCGGGAAAGGCGAGCGCGTTATTAACCTGATTCGGAAAGTCGCTTCTGCCGGTAGCAACCACTTTCGCACCGCCCGCACGAGCTTCGTCTGGGTAGATCTCCGGTATAGGGTTGGCCATAGCAACCACCACAGCGTCCTTGTTCATAAGAGCAATGTCCTGACGAGTAAGAAGGTTGCCGACTGAGACACCGACGAAGATATCAGCCCCTTTAAGGGCATCCTGGATAGTTCGGCCGTTATCGGTGCCGTGGGAAAAGCTCGCTAGCAGCTTCTTCTGCGGGTTAAGGTCGTCACGATCAGGACTGACAACACCCTTGCTGTCTACAGCGACAATATTCGGATTGGCGTAATCGTGGAGGAGGCGTGCGACTGCAACACCCGCAGCCCCAGCTCCCATCAGGACTATCTTAGTATCTGACAGGGATTTACCAACCACCTTCATCGCGTTCATTAAGCCCGCCAAGACCACTATGGCTGTTCCATGCTGGTCGTCATGCATAATCGGGATGGTAAGCTCTTTCTTGAGTCTCTCTTCAATCTCAAAACATTTCGGCGCAGCAATGTCTTCGAGGTTGATCCCCCCAAAACTTGGCGCGATAGCTTTAACTGCTGCCACTATCTCATCGGCCGTGTGGACGTCCAGAACGATCGGTACAGCGTCAACACGTCCGAAGTGCTTGAATATCATCGATTTGCCCTCCATGACCGGCATAGCTGCTTCAGGACCAATGTCGCCAAGACCTAGCACTGCCGAGCCATCGGAAACGACCGCAACGAGGTTGTTGGACCACAGGTAATCCTTAGCTTCGTGAGGATGCTCAGCAATATAGGACGAAACCGCTCCGACCCCAGGCGTATAGTAGAGACTCAACTCCTCACGAGTGTTAAGTTCACCCTTCGGCGTTACCGTGAGAACTCCTTTCAACCTTTTATGTAATTCGAGCGATTCTGAGTTTATGTCTTTGGTTGTCATAGTTCTATTATACTGTCCTGTGATCGCTATTTTCATATTGAGTAAGTTGTGCTAAAATAACCTCTGATTTACAGAAGATAAAGACTATAAAGTACCTAAAGGGTTTGTTTATGTCGCACCAGTTAATCCAACAGATAGAGCAGAAGTACCGCAAACCGGCCGTTGTAGACGTACGCACTGGTGACAGCGTTCGTGTCCATCAGAAAATTAAAGAAGGTAACAAAGAGCGTGTCCAGATCTTCGAAGGCCTTGTTATCCGAACTGATCGCAAGAACAGCCTCTCTAATCGCATAGTAGTCCGGCGCATTGCAAGCGGTGTCGGTGTCGAGAAGAGCTTCCTGGCCCACTCGCCACTTGTCTTGAAAGTGGAAGTTACTAAGCGCTCGAAGGTCCGACGCAACTACCTGACATACATGCGCCAGCGTTCTGGTAAGTCTACTCGCCTCAATGCAGTCGACTTCGACAGGCGAGCCGTCAACGAAGTAGCCAACAAAGAAGCAGAAAAAGCGATCGAGCAACTCAAGGAAGAGGCTGCCGAGAAGCATGAGGAAGAGGCTGCCGCCGCTAAAGAGCAGAAGCAGGCCGATGAAAAGGCTTTCGAGAAGGCCGTCAAGGATCGCCAAGAAGGCGTTGAACAACCCGAAAAAGACGAAAAGTAGTCATCTTCGAGCCAGTGCTATACTGAACTCACAATGGTTGTGGGGGTTGACGAAGTCGGACGAGGTAGCTGGGCGGGACCAGTTTGCGTTGCTGCAGTTATTCTTGGCGAGAAGAAGATTGATGGTCTTCGGGACTCAAAACAGCTAAGCTCTCGGGAGCGGACTGAACTTGCTAATCTCATTAAGGAACATGCTCGGTATATGCGAATCGGCTGGGCTTCGTCGATATTCGTTGAT
The DNA here is from genome assembly GCA_035945435.1 of Candidatus Saccharimonadales bacterium. Classification (NCBI taxonomy): domain Bacteria; phylum Candidatus Saccharimonadota; class Candidatus Saccharimonadia; order Saccharimonadales (SeqCode); species Saccharimonadales bacterium (SeqCode). Next base: position 21,321 of record DASZAF010000021.1, read on the forward strand.
AAAAACGGCCTTACTGCAGCGCAGCGTGCGGCAGCGTTCCAGGCACTTTCTGATCTCTGGAGAGTAAGAGATATTGAGATTATCCTAGACGGTAACCACGACTATATCGGAGACCGACGGGTTCGGACCATCATCCACGGCGATCAGACGGAACCTGCGATATCAGCAGCCTCGATCGTAGCTAAGGTCGCTCGAGATAACTTTATGGCTGCTATCCATAACAGCTTCCCCGCCTATGGCTTCAACACAAATGTAGGCTACGGGACGAAAGCACATCGTTTGGCCCTTGCGCAGTATGGAGCCTGCCAGATCCATAGGCAGAGCTACTCTCCTATACAGTTACTAAGTACCTGAAAAGAACCGTGATATGGCCGAGTAGTCTCGAGAACGCCATTGGACTCTCATATCAATGGCTTCGATATTCTGATCTATAGCTCGATTAAGGACCTGGTCCTTTCGCTTTGGCTCGAAAAACTCTTGGAAGTCGGCTAACTCGGTCCGTTTGCTAAATGTCCGGCCAGTATAGCGTGGTAGGTAGGTATACTGCGGGTCGTTGGCGTAGAGCTCAGTCAGCCACTTCCAGTTCTTTTTCAACCACTTCCACATAATCGGACGAGCAACAGGGTTTATGGATAGTTCGGTCAGCCAGTAGATTAGATCCTGAATTCGACCATTGTTACGAATATGGTCGAGCAGCTTTTCTACATTGTCTGGCGATGTAGTCGCACAGAGCCCCATCAGGATGTTCCTGCGTTCTTCAGCAAAGTCTGTCTTAAGATATCTTCGCATCAAGCTATCGAAGTCAGCTTGCATGCCATTTCGGACAATTGACGAGTAGACGACAACGCGCAGATCCGGTGGGACCTCGTTAAACGTTTTTGAGTTCTCAAAAAGCTGTCTAGCCTGCATGACAGCACCCACATCGTCTGCCCCACACGCCAGGCTCAAAACAATCTTTCGCTTCAGCCGGTCGCCTTCAGATTCACCCTCGAAAGAGCGCCAGGTTAACTGCTCGACCTGAAGCCGCACAAACTGTGAGACATAATCATTAAAACCTTCGAGAGTCTCACGATCAGCATCAATGAGGACACGTAGGGCGCCAAACTGTTGCGACAGCACATCCCAGATGTGCACTTCGCCCTCGCTGCTGAAACTATCGATGAGTTTGAGCGCCTCAACTGTCTTAAGATACCCAGCTCGCGCCAGTTCGAAGGTCTCGTTGAGCAAGCCGAGTCGGTCTTTAACTGAGAAGGACGGCCCTAATATCGATGCGTTGAGCCGCTGGCGTAGTTCATCAGAGTAAAGCGTGAAATAGAAGCCAACCTGATCTTTGTTGAGTTTGAGCGGTTCAGGGGAGTGAATGGCTTCGGTCTTGAGTGTTCTTGTCGATAACTGAGATGGCATTTCATATATGTTCGCGAGAAGTGGTATCTGCCAGACAGTGGGATCATCTTGGCGGTGCCTCGGATTGGCGAAAAACCTGTCCTGTCTTAGCAGATAGCCATCGCCCTTTTCCGATACCGTAACGACTGGATAGCCGGGTTGACCTACCCAGTTGGCCATAAAGGCTTTAACGTCTTTTCCGGAGACATCACTGAGGGCGTCCCATAGGTCATCAGTGACAGCGTTTGCGTACTGATGTGCCCGTACGTACCGACGTAAACCATCACGAAATGCCTCTTCACCAACATAGTTGAGTAGCATGGCCAGCGTTGAAGCACCCTTTTCGTAGCTGATCGAGTCGAAGGCTGCTTCAATCTCTTCTGGGTGATTAATGACAAATTGTACGGGGTGCGTGCTGGTGAGCCCATCAAGGCTCTGGACAAGTGAGACTTTCTTGGCCAAGAAATCGAGGCCGATTCCCCATTCTGGATAGAGTTTATCCGCAACGTAGCATTCCATAAACCGGGCGAAGCCCTCGTTGAGCCATAAGTCATTCCACCATTCCATAGTGACAAGGTTGCCAAACCATTGATGAGCCAGCTCATGTATGACCACGATGACGATGTACTGCTTAACACTTATATCCGATTCAGACTCATCGGCCAGCAGATAGCTTTCACGGCCCGTAACACAGCCCCAGTTCTCCATAGCCAAGGCACTAAAGTCGGGTACGGCAACAAAGTCACATTTTGGCAGAGGATAGGGAACACCAAAGAAGTCATTAAGAAAATCCAATGCCTGCACCGCAACATCGACAGCAAACTGCATATGCTTGGCTTGACCCTGAGTGGCGTAGCCACCGATTATCGTACCCCCTTTTGTCTTCGCCCTGATATGCTCAAGTTCGCCGATTACGAAAGCGAGAAGATAGGTGGACATCTTCGGTGTTTTCGCAAACTCCACTGTCTGTCGTGTGTCTTTGTTTGACTGCTTAACCGCTGGCGTGTTCGATACAATATCGACGCCTCGTTCTGCTTCTACGCTTAATTCGAAGGTAGCCTTAGCGGCAGGCTCGTCGATACATGGAAAGACTTCTCTCGCGTAGTGGCTCTCAAATTGAGTCATTAGGAGTTCTTTCTTCTTGCCTTCGAGGTTGTAGTAACTTGCATACAGCCCATGAAGACTGTCTGTTATACGACCAGCGAATACTACCTTAACCTCATGGTCACCTCGGGCCAATGTTTCACTGACCTGTAACGTGAGTTCGTCATCTTTACCAGAAGAGACTTTAGCTGGCATATCGTCGATCGTTGCTTCTGAGATCATCAAGCCTCGAGCATGAAGAATGATCCCGTTAGTGGCGTACGGCAGGTAGCCTTGGACTACGACTGCGCCACTGAATCGACGCGTCTGCCGTCTGACGTCGAGATCAAGTGTATAGTGTGCCGGTTGAAACTGGTCAACCAGTTGTCGTACCTTCTGCATACGTCAAGTGTATCATTCCTTCGTGCTGAACATCTTGCGTGATTAAACAGAATGTTCTACAATGAAATAGTACTTGAGTCCGGCCAAAAGGTCGGCTTTTTTAATGAAAAGGTCAAATAAACGAGAATCCGCATATGGAAGATCTGAATGTCAAACAACTTGTCATGGTCATACGACAGATCGCTGAGGAGAAGAATCTCCCAGAGGATTCTGTCCACTCGATCATTGAGCAGGCCATCGCCGCAGCGTGGCGCCGCGATTATGGTGCAAAAGAGCAGGAAGTCAGAGTTAACCTAAACTCCAATACTGGCGACGTCACCGTCTATGCCACCAAGGAAGTCGTTGAAGAAGTTATCGATAACCAAATGCACATCTCACTCGATGACGCCAAGAAGATCAACAAAGACGCCAAGGTTGGTGAAACCATCGAGGTTGCGTACCATCCTACCAGTTTCGGCCGGGTGGCCGCCCAGACTGCCAAACAGGTCATTCTCCAGCGCCTGCGGGAAGCAGAGCGAGAGGTTGTTCTGGAAGAGTTTGAGGATAAGATTGGCACTGTCTTGGTTGGTACCGTCCAACGAGTTGAACCGCGATTCGTCCGTGTTGAAGTCGGCCGCGCCAGTGGTATTCTACCTCAATCCGAACAGATTACTGGTGAGTACTACGGAGTCGGTTCGCGCATCAAGGTATACCTGAAAGATGTTGAGCGAGGTAACAGGGGGCCGCAGCTGATCTTTAGTCGTGCCAATGAGCCATTTATTGAGTATCTCTTCCGCCAAGAGGTTCCTGAGATGGAAAGCGGAGCAGTTGAGATCAAAGCTATCGCCCGTGAAGCCGGTAAACGCACCAAGGTGGCCGTTCATTCGACAGTGCCTGGTGTTGATCCGGTTGGCACATTCGTCGGTGGGCACGGAACACGAGTCCAGGCCGTCATCAACGAGATTGGCGAGCAAGAGAAGATCGATGTCGTGCCATATAGCGAAGATATTAACCAGTTCATTACCAATGCACTCGCTCCCGCTCGACTTACCTCGATTAAGATTGATGAAGCCAACAAGAAGGCAACCGTCCAGGTTCCGGAAGACCAGCTCTCAATCACGATCGGACGCGGCGGTCAAAACGTTCGCCTTGCCAGCCGGCTGACCGGCTACGAAATCGACATTGTCGGTGAATCTGCAACGACGGCGACTGCCACTAAGAAAGATGATGCACCTCGACCGAAGCGTAAGAACGTCGAAGATTCACTGATCTCTGCCCTCAATGAGGCCTCTGAAGAAGACAAGAAAAAAGAGTAATCCACTCCGTAAAACAACACTTTTCTAGCACTCTTGACTTGCGAGTGCCAATAGCAGTACTATGGTTGTATGACAGTAGCTAAATGCGGGGTACAATAGAAATAGATGGCAGCACAAAACGAACTCGATGAGTTTTATCACCTGCTGACAGACAACGCCCGACTCAGCTTGCGACAGGCAGAGGGCATAGCACATAAACTTGGTTCAGCCTATATTGGGACTGAGCACATTCTCTTGGGAATAATGGCACAGAGCAGCTCAATAGCCGCTAAAATGTTGGCTGTTTCAGGCGCAACATATGACCGTGCAAAACTGGCACTAAACCTAACGCCAAAAGCACTGACTATCGGAGCACCCGGTAGTAGTGCGAAAGGCCTCAGTGAGACTGCTAAGTTGACCCTCCGTCTCAGTGTAGATGTCGCCCAAGAGTTCCATCAGGATATGTGTGGTACCGAGCATATTACCTATACCATACTGACACAGAAGAATGCTCGAGCAACGGTTCTCCTACAAGACATGAATGTTAACGTTGACGCCCTCATTAGCGAACTCGAAGACTATTTGGGTAGACAGCAGTATGAACACGAACAGTCATCAGTCCAACTCGACAAGCGTCGGACCAAAAAGAAGCGCCTACTTGAATACTTCGGCGTCAACATGACCATCTTGGCCCGTGAAGGCAAGCTGGATCCAGTCGTTGGCCGACAAGAACAGATCTCACGTATCGTAACCATCCTTGGTCGCCGGACGAAGAACAATCCAGTCCTAATCGGCGAACCAGGAGTTGGCAAGACAGCCATTGTAGAGGGTCTTGCTCAGAGAATCGCCGATGAAGAGGTACCTGAGCGACTACTCCAGAAACAGGTCATTATGCTCGACCTGGCCTCGATGATAGCCGGCACCAAATACCGCGGCGAGTTCGAGGAGAGGTTGCGACACATCATCGACGAGATTGTAGAGGATGACCGTGTCATAGTCTTTATAGATGAGCTACACCTACTTGTCGGTGCCGGTGCAGCTGAGGGTGCGATTGACGCAGCCAACATCTTTAAACCAGCCCTTGCACGCGGCAAACTCCAGCTCATCGGGGCAACAACTCTCGACGAATATAAGAAGCATATTGAGAAGGACACGGCTTTCGAGCGTCGTCTCCAGCCTATTCAGGTCCCTGAACCGACCATCGAAGAAACTATCGAGATACTCAAAGGCCTTAAGAAGCAGTACGAGATACACCATCACGTCCAGATCAATGACGAGGTGATTAAGACTGCTGCTGAGATGGCTAGTCGTTATATTAGCGATCGATTTATGCCTGACAAGGCTATCGATCTAATCGACGAGGCGGCCTCCAGGGTCAGGATCGAACGTGGACGAAGTTCACCGGAGATCAGCAAGCTGAAGCGTGAACTGACCCACTTGAATGATCTCATGGAAGAGGCCGCTAGTGACGAAAACTACGAGCGAGCCGCACGTTACAAGATGCGCATCAGCCAGATCAAGACACGTCTCACTGAAAAGCGAGCTAGACGGAGTCAGCCCCTCAACATATCTGACGATGACATCGCCAAAACCGTAGCTATCATGACTGGCGTACCTGTTAAGAGGGTCATCCGCTCAGAAGCCCGCGAACTGCTACACCTTGAGGATCGTCTCTCTAAGTCGCTCATTGGCCAGAAGACGGCCGTCTCCTCAGTCGCAAGAGCCATCCGACGGACACGTTCGGGCATTACCCAGAAGAACCGACCGATCGGCTCATTCATCTTCCTCGGCCCGACAGGAGTTGGAAAGACTGAGCTAGCGCGTGTTCTAGCTAGGGAATTCTTTGCTGACGAGACTGCGCTTATCAAGATAGACATGAGCGAGTTTGGCGAAAAGCATACCGCTTCACGGATGATCGGCGCTCCAGCGGGCTACGTTGGTTACGAAGAAGGTGGTGAGCTGACTGAAAGAGTTAGACGCAGACCATACTCTCTCTTGCTCTTTGACGAGATAGAGAAAGCCCACCCAGATATCTTCAACCTGCTCCTTCAAATATTGGAAGACGGTTATCTAACAGACGCAAAAGGTAGGCGTGTCGACTTCAGAAACACCATCGTCATCCTCACGAGCAACATCGGCGCAGAGAAGCTCCAGAAAGAGGCAGCACTTGGCTTCCGATCACGTGCGAGTGATGCCGACCCAACCGTTGTCCTTGGTGAGTACCGCGAGGAACAAGCGCTCAATGAGCTAAAAAATCTGATGAGACCCGAATTACTCAACAGGTTCGATAAGATCGTGGTCTTCGACTCGCTCACTATGAACGACGTAAAAGCCATCTTAGACCTGCAGTTGGGCGATCTCTCTAAGCGTCTTGCAGACAGAGGGATTACGATTAAAGTTCAAACCTCGGCTAAAGAAGCACTCATCGCTAAGGGATACGACCAGGCGAATGGCGTACGCTCGCTGCGCAGGGTCATAGAAGAAGAGCTTGAGGATGTCATCGCCGATGGCATCTTATCCGATGCCTACCAGTTCGGATCAGAGATCAAGATCGCACATCGTAAAGAGGGATTTGTCTTTGACGCCGCAGCCGCGTTAAGATAAGCACAGCATGAAGTGGTTTCAGACACGAACGAGGGTGCTCAGTGCATGCTTAGCAATCCTAGTTGTGCTACTGGCTGGTGTCTACTATTTTCAGAATATCGAAGACTGGTGGTCACTACAGGGCTATACTCCGTCAACGGCCATTAAGACTTTGGCGCAGGATGACACGATGACACCACAGGCGCAGCATCTTTTCTATGTCGCCAATGCCACAGTAGACTCACGGCAGGTCTTTAACGCCCACTGTTCCAACAAAGGCGACAACACGATCGTTCTCGGCTGTTACACAGGTGGCACCAACGGCATCATCTACATCTATGATGTAACCCAGCCGCAGCTCAATGGAATCCAGCAAGTGACTGCGGCTCACGAGATGCTACACGTTGTCTATGCCCGCCTTGGTTCCCAGAAAACGTCAGTTGATAATCTTCTCCGAGCACAGATGAAGGAGACGACCGATCCACGGTTGCTACAGTTAGAGAGTATTTACAGCACCACTGAACCGGGTGAACTCCTTGACGAGATGTTTTCAGTCTTTGGCACACAAGTCGCCACACTCAACCCAGATCTCCAGGCTATCTATAACCAGTACTTTACGAACCGACAGGTACTGGTTAACTATACGGCCGCATATGTCGGACTCTTCCAACAGAACAATGCCGAGATAGTGAGCATCGACAGTCAGCTCAAGACACTCAACACAACTATCCAGAGCGACAATGCCCAACTTACTAGCCAACAACAAGGTATTACTAGTATGGCTCAGACCATGAACGGTCTCAAAAGCTCGGGCCAAGTCGGCCCATACAATCAAGACGTCGGGCCGTATAACCAGAAAGTAGATACCTTTAACTCCCTATTAACCACTGATCAGCAGTTGATCAATCAGTACAACCAGCTCGTTGCCCAGCGTAATCAAATCGCAACAGCCACCAACCAACTCAATAACGACCTGAACAGCCGATTCACAACGCTTTCGGCTCAAGGACAGTAGTTATGGCTAAGATCCCACAGTTTGTCTGCCAAGAATGCGGAGCGCTTCACACCAAGTGGTCGGGTAGATGTGATAAGTGTGGCCAATGGAACTCACTAATCGAAAATACTCAGCTTAGCGAGAAAGAATTGACGGCACAAGGCAGATCTCTAACCACCACTCCAGTCAATAAGGTATCGACTCGGGATAGCCTGCAGAAGCGGATTATCACAGGTTTAAAGGAGATCGATACCGTCTTTGGTGGCGGGTTGGTGCCAGATAGTGTCACGCTACTCGCGGGACAGCCAGGCATAGGTAAATCAACGCTTCTGATGCAAATCGCCGGAGAGTGTGCCAAGAAGCAGAAGGTCCTCTACGTGAGCGGCGAGGAGTCGGTTTCTCAGGTCCACGAGCGTGCCTCGCGGCTTGGTGTGGCATCTTCAAGTAATCTCATGCTGGCAAGTAGCACATCGGCCGACGATATCGCCCACACGATTGCTGATGGGGAGTACGGCGTTGTCATTGTTGACTCCATACAGACCATCTCGCTTGGCTCAGTTGCTTCGAATGCCGGCAGCATAAGCCAGGTGACCAACTGTGCCAGCCTTCTGACTCAGATAGCTAAACGACACCATAGCGCCCTCATTCTGGTCGGGCATGTGACAAAAGAGGGGAGTATAGCGGGTCCGAAAGTCCTTGAACACCTCGTTGATGTGGTCCTGCACCTCGAAGGTGACGTCTACGGTGGTTTTAAGATTTTAAGGGCTGCCAAGAACCGCTACGGTTCTACGCAGGAGACTGCCATTCTCGAGATGGCCGAGGATGGCCTCCGGGCCGTTCTCAATCCCTCTAAAGCACTCCTCGCCGAGAGACAGGTGACCGATGGTTCGGTTGTCTTAGCCACTATCGAGGGAAGCAGGCCGCTTTTAGTCGAGGTTCAGGCATTAATTAACAGATCTAATTTCGGCTACCCGAAGCGGACAGCCTCTGGTTTCGATATGAACCGTTTAACGTTGCTAGTTGCAGTTCTTGAGCGCCGTACGAGCCTCAGCTTGAGCGATATGGATATCTATATCAATATAGTAGGTGGTATGAGGTTAAATGATCCAGCCGCGGATCTGGCCGTCTGTATGGCTATCGCTTCGTCAGCACGCCAGATGAAGCTGCCTGAGTCGTACGTCGTAGCGGGAGAAGTGGGCTTGAGTGGTGAAATACGTCGTGTACCGTTTATTGAAAGTCGTTGCCGTGAGGCGGCCAAGGCGGGCTTTAAAACCCTCATTGGGCCAAACTACGGGTCTAAATACACCCATCTAGCTCCGACCAAGAATCTGAGGGACGCCCTCAATACTTATCTCAAATCAACCAAAAAGGAAATTTAATATGTTACCAATCTTAATCATTGACTCAGTTCTTCTAGTCCTCGTGCTTGTCAGACTTCTAATGATGGAGAAACCTGGCTCGTCTGGCCCTAAGACGATTGGCCTAAGAAAGCGTGAGGTCATCATCGACTCTTGCGGCCTTATAGATGGCCGGATAGTCGATCTAGCCCGCGCGGGCTTCGTGCCAGACAGGCTAATCATTCCAAGCACTGTTATTGACGAGCTTCAATTGCTTGCCGATCACGGAGATTCACATAAGCGCGAACGAGCCCGCTATGGTCTTGATGTGGCCAAGCAACTTCAAGAGATCTCAGGCGCTACCATACTCAAAGATGGTGGCTCACTTCAGGCTGGACCGGTTGACGCCCAACTCGTCGCTCTCGCCAAAAAACGAGGCGCCCAGCTCTACACGACTGACTTCAACTTGAACAAGGTTGCAAGTTTGGATAACGTCACCGTTCTCAATATCAACGAGCTTGCCCAATACTTACGACCACCCATCTTGCCGGGTGAGACTGCCAAGTTAAAGATCGTCGAAAAGGGTCAGGAGAAAGGTCAAGGGGTCGGTTATCTAGACGATGGCACTATGGTTGTCGTCGAGAAAGCCGCCAACAAGACGGGCAGGCAGGTGTCGGTCCAGTTTAGTCGGATGCTCCAGACCCAAGCAGGCCGGATGATGTTTGCCTATCTGCAACCAAACGATCAGCAAAAGAACTAGTATCTAGTGGCCGTGGCCGCCACCCTGACCACCGCCACCACCTTGGCCGTTGATGACATTGACAGTCTGTTGGCTGGTAGCCTGGTAGAGGCCAGTATCGGTAACTGAGACAGAGATCGTAGCAGTTGAACCAGGATTAGTAAACGCGTAGCTGATTGTCTCCTGACCACCCGATGAGATGTTCTGAGTGGCTACAGTCTGACCGTTAACCTGAACCTGGAAAGATTGTAGCGGGAATGTACCTTGGGTTATGACAAACGAGATTGTGCCCGCAGACGTGTCTGCCGTTGGGGTACTAACTTGTGGAAGCGTATCACTACAGTTGTGGACGTTATCCGAATCATTGATGTCGTAACCAGCTGGGACACCATTGTAGACTGTCTGGTGTGTAATCGGGTCGGTTACTTCGTAGACGGTGATCTGCTGCTGGGCAAGTGGTGGCGTACAACTGGTTGCTTTGCGCTTGGAGACCTCATCCATGGTGATGGTCGTCGGAGACCCATTGGTGGCGCTTTGAATCTGGCCCCACCAAGAAGGAACGAGATCATAGTTGCCATCAACAGTTGTTGAATGGATACCTGATGGTGCTGTAAACCAGTCATTAGCCCCTTTCCAGCCGTAACCATACATAAATGGCTCACTTTGCTGGAAGAAGTCACCGAAGAATGGACCAGTCTGAAGGTGAGTGACGGCACCTTGACCGGTATATGGATCTACCATTGGGGTACCGTTTGCATTACCAACCCAGACACCAAGAGTCATGACCGTGCTATAACCCATCATCCAACCGTCTTTATCATCGTCTGTCGTACCTGTTTTAACGGCAATCTTTATGCCTGGCGGATTGAAACCGACCTGGCCATCAGTCAGCGAACGATTCGGTATAGGCGACCCGAAGGTTGGTTCACGAGCTTTCGCGTCGTTCAAGATGTTAGTTAATTCATATTCAATCTGGTTACTGATAACCTGAGTGCCAGTTGGCTGCTTCCATTGATAGATCGGGTCGCCATTCGAGCCTTTAATCTCGATAAGGTAGTCCTGCGGGATGTAAAGGCCCTGCCTGGCGAGTGTAGCATAGGCGTTGGTGTGTTGGACCAGTTCGAGCGGGTAGCCGCCGATGGCCGCTGAGAGACCGCAGTAGCTATCACAGAAGGCAAGGTCACCCATCTGATGAGCTAAGGTTGCGACATTGGACATTCCAGAGATGTAGGCCGCTTTTACAGCCGGGATGTTACGAGATTCGTCGAGAGCACTACGTATGTCGATGTTACCACGATATCTGTCATCGAAGTCTTTCGGCGAGTACCCAGCAATGTTGATCGGTTCGTCAGAGAGAACACTGCCCGGCGCATAGTTGGTGCCAGGACGCTGTTTAAAGAGCTGGCCGTAGTCGAAGATCTTAACACTCGAACCCGGCTCCAGCATGGCCGTTGCAGCGTCAAAGGCGCCATAACCTGGATAGTTGTAGTCACGACTACCTTCGTAGGCAAGTACCTGCCCAGTCTGGTTGTCTTCTGCCACCATAGCCATGTTATTACCACCTTGAGCCTCATCATAATGGATGTCTTGGGCCATCAATTTATCTGCGAGGTTCTGCATACTGACGTCGAGCGTAGTAATGACCTTTAGCCCACCTTGGGTGACTAGCTTAGTGCCATACTGCTGCTCAAGCTGATGTTGAACATTAAAGACAAAGGCCGGCGCAATGATATTTTGGGTATTGGTTGTCGGAGGTAGAACTTCGGCGACAACATTGACCTGAGCTGCGGCTTTCTCCTGAGCCCAAGTAATGTAGCCCTGTTGAGCCATCTTTTGGAGAGTGGTCTGTTCTCTCGAAACAAGCCCTTCCTTGTCAAAGTACTGGCTCTGAGGATCAAAGGCTGTCGGTAGCTGGGGGATAGAGGCTAGCATTGCGGCTTGTGCAAGACTGAGATGATCAGCAGTAGTGCCAAAGTAGGCCTGGGCAGCAGCCTGAACGCCGACGCGATCACCACCATACGGTGCCTCGTTAAGATACATCGTTAGGATCTGATCTTTCGAGTAGAGACGACTGGCTTCCTCGGCTAGGATAATCTCCTTAATCTTATAAGTGATAGTGGCGTTGTCTGTCAGAAAGACGTTCTTAACAAGCTGTTCAGTGATGGTTGAGCCACCCCCGCTACCTCCAACCAAGTGGGCCAGAACGGCTCGAATAAGACCAGGGATACTGATGGCACCTTCTTTGTAGAAGTTCTTATCTTCAATAGAGACCGTCGCTTCCTTCATGTAGGGGGTAATCTGATTGGAAGCCACTATCGTCTTATCGACACTGGCGTTATCACTATATAAAAGAACTTTGCCGCTTCTGTCCCAGTACGTAGTGGCTGAGTTGTTGACGAGATTAGAGAGATCGTTTGGGTTCAGCTGATCGAGGTCTTTGCGGTAGACGGCAAAGAGGCTGATGATCAGAACCGTCAGGAGAATGAAGCCAATACCGCAGAGCTTGAGGAACATAATAGCGCCCTGCCGACTAAACCAGTAGTGATACAAACGCTTTGGATGAAGCCTATAGATGAACCGCATAACGGGGTTCTTCGGTAGGCTTGCCAGATACTCTGCTTTGCGTCTCGAACGGACATCTCGGTTCGAGAGATTCGAATAGACCCGCACGCCGTTCGTCTTACGATTACGGGGTCTAAAGTACTGCCAATGACGTGACGCTTTTTGCAGAAAAGGCCAGTGTTTTGGTACCGGTTTCTTCATGCTGATCTATGCTTGCTCCAACATTGCTGGCAATGATTATGCTACACATTATAGCAACCGCTCATGCACGAAGCTATGGCAAATACTACGAAATGTGACTGGTATTTAGCTGATATGCTAGAGAGGTGAAGTTAGATGACCCCATAACTGTTCTTAAAGGTGTCGGCCCATCTCTCTCTCAAAAGTTAGCCATTCTTGGTATTGAGACGGTCGGCGATCTGATACGCCACTTCCCTCGTCGATATAATGACTTTTCGCACATTATAAAGATTAAGGACATTAAGCCTGGTCCGGTCACTATTTTGTGCAAAGTGGTCAAGATAACAGCCAGGTATGCCCGACGTGGTCTTCATATAACTGACGTGATCGTCGAAGACGGAACAGGCGAGCTAAGGGTTGTTTGGTTTAATCAGCCGTATCGCGAAGCGCATTTAAAAGCTGGTGGAAAGTTCTATATGTCCGGCACATTTGATCTCCAGCGTGACAGATATATTCTGCAAAACCCGGCCGTAGAACAGGTTAGTAACTTCTCCAAGAACACCGCTCGAATTGTGCCGATCTATCCTGAAACAAAAGGTCTCAAGTCCAACCAGATTCGGCAACTTATCTTTCTCCTGCTGCCGTATATAAAGGAGCTACCCGAAACTCTTCCTGCCTCAGTGGTAAAAAGTAACCAGCTGCTGAGCTACAGCGAGGCCATGACACAGATTCACTTTCCAGAGAGCGATACGCTGCTGGCCCGTGCTAAGGAGCGACTCGGATTTGAAGAACTCTTTGAGCTTCTGCTTGCCAGCCAACTTAATAAACAGGATCGTGCCTCTAACCCCAGTTGGGCGATCGAATATCGTCAGAATGCAGCCGATACGTTCATTAATCAGCTAAGCTTCACCCTGACTGACGCTCAAAGGCTTGCAGCCTGGGAGATCCTCCAAGATATCAGCAAGAATCAGCCGATGAACCGACTCTTACAGGGTGACGTTGGGGCCGGCAAGACAGTAGTGGCAGCGTTGGCGGCCTTTATGGCTCACAGCAACAACCTTCAGGCGGCCTTTATGGCCCCGACGGAAGTGTTGGCCGCCCAACATGCCGATACGTTGCAGAGACTCTTAAATGAGACTGGGGTTGAGGTCGGGTTGTTGGTCGGAAGCGTTAAGAAGAAGCCACGCGAAGAGTTACTTAAACGACTTAGATCAGGTGATATCGATATCGTCGTCGGAACTCACGCACTTATTCAGAATGGCGTTGACTTCGCCAAACTGGGTCTCATCGTTGTCGATGAGCAGCACCGTTTTGGTGTTGACCAGCGTAAGGTACTGCTGGCCAAAGGATCTAATATGCCACATATCTTATCAATGACCGCCACGCCGATTCCACGTAGTCTTATGCTGACTGTTTATGGGGAGCTTGATGTCTCTATCATAAAGACGCCTCCAGCAAACAGAAAGCCGGTCATTACTAAGATCATCCAGCCCACAAACAGAGCGAAGGCTTATCAGATGATCGAGGACGAATTAGCTAAGGGCCACCAAGCCTATATTATCTGTCCACTCGTCAGTGAATCAGACGTGCTTGGTTTTACGAGTGTTGAGGAGGAGTATGCAAAGCTGACGAAGGAGAAGATCTTTAAAGATCGACAGATTGGCAAGCTCCACGGTAAGCTCTCCTCGCAAGAGAAAGACGATGTCATGTCCCAATTTAAAGTCGCTAGATTCGATATTCTTGTCGCGACGACCGTCGTTGAGGTGGGCGTCGACGTGCCAAACGCAACCATTATGCTCATTGAGGGCGCCGATCGCTTTGGACTTGCCCAACTACACCAACTCCGAGGTCGCGTTGGTCGAAGTGACGCGCAGTCATACTGCGTACTGATCCCTTCATCAGTTAAGGCCTCTTCAAAACGTCTCCAAGAGCTAGCCAACTCCAATGACGGTTTCTATCTGGCCGAGCGGGACCTCGAACTTCGCGGCCCCGGTGAGCTATACGGCTACAGGCAACACGGAACCATCGATCTCAGGATCGCCCGCATGACCGATACTCGCTTCCTGTACCTTGTCCAGCAAGCAGTCGAGAAGTTTTTGGCGACCAAACCTGATCTGTTACAATATCCTCAGTTGAGGCAGCGCGTGGAGTATCTTCGCCGCCTTACAGTGCTTAATTAGACACAGATGTACTCTGGAACAACACTACGAAACGCTTCTGGCAACATCGCCGGGACACATCAGAAGATTGACCGCAGCGCTCGGCAGATTCTTAGTACACTGTTACCAGGCGAGGTCTTTCCATCGATCCAACTTATCATTCACTTTGAAGGCAACAATGGGCCAGATGGCGTCAAACTTAAATCTCCAGCCCAAGATGAGCCCTGGCACTACTATGAGCCAAGCGGCAAGAACAATAAGCCATTCCTTGATCTGGTCAGACACCACTACAAAAGTCTAGTTGAGCAGCTCCACGACAACGACATGGAGAGTGCCGCCTTTCAAGCCTCTTGGTTGGCTCATGCGCTTGTTGACGGCCTGACCCCGGCTCACCACTACCCGTACGAACAAGAGTTAATCAAGCTCCGCGGTGAAGGTATTGAGACGCGTACCAGCGTTAAGGACAAGCTATTTATAGGTGGTGAGTCGACTTTCGATACGCTAGCTCGAAACTGGAAGATGTGGGGTGCAAAAGGTTTAATGACGACTCATGGCTCGTTTGAGATCGGGGTAGCAATGATTATCGCCGGCAGACGGTTTAAGCTGTTAGCAACCCCGACTGAAGAAGAGTTAAAGATTGCTAAGAAAAGAGGTATCGTTCCACTCTTTATTGACGCGGCCAATGAGATTGACAGTCTCCAGATGTACCAGAACCACTACAGATTTGGCTGGAATGCAAAGCTGATTAAACAAGTGCGTCGGGATCTTATCCCTGTAATCGTCAAAATCGTTGTCATCGCCTGGTATCTTGCCATCTTGGAGAGCAAGCGTGCGACTTAAGATCATCAGTGGCACACTCGGCGGACGATTCATCCAAGCTCCTTCTGGTCACGTTACTCACCCGATGAGTGAGCGGGCTAGAGGAGGCATGTTCAACTCACTCGGCAATCTTACCGGGAAGACATTACTTGATCCGTATGCCGGGAGTGGTGCGGTCAGCTTTGAGGCTATCAGCCGCGGAGCCGAATTTGCCATCATGATAGAACGTGATCGAAGAGCTCAAGAGACAATTCTTCGCAATATCGAGTCATTGGATGTTGCTGATAAGGTCAAACTCATTAAGGCCGATTGTCGAGCATGGAGCAGACGAAACGAGGATCAAACCTTCGATATTATCGTTCTTGAACAACCATACGGGGCGATTGACTTATCCACAGCTGGACTGCTCGTCAAACATTTAAAAAGCACAGGCATTATGATATTATCGCACCCAGGTAGGGAGTCATCGTTGACCGTTAATGGAGTTGTTGTGGTGGACAAGATGCGTTACGGAGATGCGGCGTTGGCTTTCTACCGCAAAGAGCCCTCCAAAATCTGAGGTGCTCTTTTTTCTGTTGTAATTTCAGCATTTTTGCTAACTGAGTATCGAAGTATAATGTGGCGCAGACCATCTTCGCGCGGGTGGTGGAATTGGTATACACGCGACACTTAAAATGTCGTGCCCAAAAGGCTTGTGGGTTCGAGTCCCACCCCGCGCACCATATTTCATCAGTGAGTTCAGATTATGCTAGGTATTACAATTGAACGACGCAAAGATATCGGCGAGCAATGGCAGCCAACGCGCTTTCGCAGACACGAGGTACGTCACCCAGTTGGCTACGGGGTAACGATGGCATTGATTTTTGCCGGTGCACTCACCGGTGCTTTCTTGAGTGGGGGGCCGAGCAGTCGCCCCTCACTCGAAACAGTCGTTGAATCGGGCACAGTAAGTTGCGGTGCTCAGCAGCTTGCTGGTATATACGCAGTGGGCAAGTTCGTCCACCTAGACGAGAGAGACGGTGGTAGAATAGGACTCTTCCAGTTCCCCGTGACCACTCCGACAAGCGTACACCAGCGCAACGTCATAGCGCGAATAGGCTGTTTCAGAGCAGGTGGAGGTCGCTGGGGTATAACCGATCAGATCAGTCTGCCGTTGACAACCCAAAGCTTAAGCCTTGTCTGTGATGAAGATAGGTCAGCCCCGCGGATCGCCCAGAGACCTGGCAGTTGCCAGGAGAGTCTGGCCGCCTGATCACCGCAGACAAATCTCAAGACTATAGTATAATGTTCAACAGATTGAAGAACGTATTTATGATGCCTGCCGCAACCACCATTTACAGACGTCGCAACCCTTACATGAGAAGGCTCAAAGCCATGTGGGTCGTTAGTGTATGGTGCCATACCGAGTTATAGAATCAAACCTTCATATCATCTATTAAGTGAGCATTAACAACTATGGCAGCACTATCTACACAACCATACAAAGGCACTCGGGACTTCTACCCCGAGGACATGCGCATTCAAAACTACGTATACGACACTTGGCGCAAAGTCTCTGAAAGCTTCGGCTATGAAGAGTATGATGCGCCACTCATAGAACCGATCGAGCTCTATACCGCTAAGTCGGGACAGGAGATCGTCAACGAACAGACCTATACTTTTACGGACCGCGGCGGACGGCAGGTCTGCATCAGGCCTGAGATGACCCCGACAGTCAGCCGTATGGTGGCCGGTCGGCGCCAAGACTTAGCTTTCCCAATCCGTTGGTACTCGATTCCCAACCTCTGGCGCTACGAACGACCCCAGAAAGGGCGGCTGCGTGAGCACTGGCAACTTAATGTTGACTTGTTCGGCGTTGATACGGTTGATGCCGAGTTAGAGATCATCTCGGTAGCCGATCGCTTGATGCAGGCATTTGGCGCGACACGTAAGATGTACACCATCAAGATTAATAGTCGCCTGCTTGTAAACACAATGATGGGGAGCTATCTTGGGCTCGATGTCATTCAATCACAGCTGATGATCAAGCTGTTCGACCGCAAGGATAAGATTGATATCAACGAGTTCAGCCGCCAGGCAGCTGAGATCTTTGACGACCAGCAGCGGAGTGAGGGACTACGCAAAATAGCTGCACTCCTGAGTGCTACAACCATGGCGGAACTACCGAAGGAGCTCCAAGAGACAACGGCTATGCAGGAGGTCCAGACGCTCTTCAGCCTACTTCGTGAACATGGGATCACGAATGCCACATTCGATATCACTCTCATGCGCGGCTTTGACTACTATACTGATATTGTCTTTGAGGTCTACGATATTGACCCAGAAAACAGCCGGTCCCTGTTCGGTGGTGGTCGCTACGACGGCCTTGTCGGTCTGTTCGGTGTTGAACCAGTTCCGGTGGTTGGTTTTGGTAAAGGGGACGTCACGATTCTCGACTTCCTCAAAACCCACAAACTACTCCCTAAGCTCCCATCATCCACTGAAATCTACATGATCGTTCTTGGAGATGTCATGAAAGAAGCTCAGGCAGTCGCCAAGCAGCTTCGTGAAGAGGACGTCAATGTAGCCGTCGATATAACCAGACGCAAACTCGATAAACAGATAAAGACAGCCGTTAAGCAACAGATCCCATACATTCTCTTTATCGGTAAACAGGAGCTTGAGGATGAGCTCTTTACTCTTAAGCACGTTGCTACGGGCGAAGAAGAGAAAGTGGCGCTTGAGCGAGTAGTCAGCAGCGTTAAGGACTACCGGACTGACGAATAGTTAGTTTTGGAAAAGGGCAAGGTGAAGCTATACTAGGCAAGATATGAAATACACGGTTACAAAACTCTCCCCAACTATGATCAAAGTGGCAGTCGAGCTCGACGCCAAAGAGATCAGCCCAGTCAAAGATGCCACCCTTAAGTCCGCCACTTCTACAATGAAGATACCCGGCTTCAGACCCGGCAAGATCCCAGCGAAAGTGGCCGAACAGCATATTAATAGAGCCACCTTTGATGCGCAAGTTGCTGAAGCCGCAGTCCAAAAATACTACACACCGGCTATGGTGGAGTCGAAAGCTCGCCCACTAGCACAACCGAAGGTAGAAGTGACAAAGTTCGAGCCATACAAGCTCTTAAACTTCACCATAGAAGTTGAAGTTGTCCCTGACATCACACTTCCCGACTACCGAAAGATAAGAAAAGAAGTACCGAAAGTAACCGTCAAACAGGCTGACGTCGATGAAGTTATCGAGCGTCTACGTACTCAGCTCGCGGAAAAAGAAGAGGTCAAACGAGCGGCTAAAGA
This sequence comes from Candidatus Saccharimonadales bacterium, assembly GCA_035945435.1. Classification (NCBI taxonomy): domain Bacteria; phylum Candidatus Saccharimonadota; class Candidatus Saccharimonadia; order Saccharimonadales (SeqCode); species Saccharimonadales bacterium (SeqCode). The sequence continues at coordinate 40,127 of DASZAF010000021.1, forward strand.
CGGGGATGAGGTGACCATCGATTTCAGCGGCACGGACATCGCCGGTGCCCCTGTCAGTGGAGCGAGCGGAACAGACTATCCGCTGAAGCTGGGCTCGCATACGTTTATCCCAGGTTTTGAAGAAGCGCTAGTCGGTCTTAAAGTTGGCGACCAGAAAGAGTTCACTCTCACGTTTCCTAAAGATTATGGTGTAGCCGCTTTGGCTGGTCAGAACGTCACATTTTCTGTGACTGTCAAAAAAGTAACAGCCATGAAACTGGCCGATGCCAACGATGAATTTGCTAAGAAAGTTGGCCAGTTCAAGACCATCAAAGAACTCAAAGATGACATCAAGAAAGAGTTGCATGACCAGCGCGAGGAGGAGGCTCGCAACAAGCTCAAGAGCGATCTGATCGAAGAGATTGTCTCCAAGAGCAAGGTGCCGCTTCCAGCAACACTCATCTCTGAACAGGAGGCAACCGTTCGTCATGACGTATTACAGAACCTGACATACCGCGGACAGACCCTGAATGATTACCTGGCCCAAACAAAACAGACCGAAGACCAATGGATGCAGAGCGAGATCCATGGTCAAGCAGAAAAACGGGTCGTCACCGGGCTGGTCCTGGCCAAGCTTGCCAAGGATGAGGAAATCGATGTCTCCCAGGAAGAGCTTGCAGCCGAGATTGAAACAATTAAACAGAGATATACAGATCCCCAAATGCGCGCCCAATTAGATACTGAGGATGCCAAGCGCCAGGTTCTCAATCAGATCGTTACCACCAAGACGCTTAACAAGCTCTACGATCTGGCCACAGGTGCTGCGCAAACCAAGAAGCCTACAACTAAGACAGCGAAGAAAAAGAGTCCAGCCAAGAAATAGCCGTTCAGGCTTGCTAGCCGTGCGACGGAGGACGAGGTGTGCCTCTATCGTGCTTGCGATCCGGTGGTGCTTCGAGGGAACGAACGATATGTCTATCTGGATGATCTGCGAACCTGTCGAGCAGGAACCTCCGAGCCCCTCGTCTTCTAGCATCTCGTATCGACCAGATACCACCAAACTCAAGTACCGCAAAGACACCAAGCTCGATGACACCCGTGTCGGTTTGGTGATTAGAACGACCGTAAAGTTCGCTCGATAGGCGTGCTTGTTGTCGAGTCGAAAACGGAGCACGATAGGTGTGGCCGCCAACTGTTACGGGCGGGCTGTCACTACTCATATTCGATGCAGCTTCGTATGAAGTCTGTTGGGCAATAAAACTGGTACCCGCTTCAAACGCCGAGGTAAAGCCGGCGATAATGGCAATACCTGCTAGGGCAGTTCTGACTGGCGCACGTGAGACGTACTCAAACGGGAATGCGCTCTCCATGAAAGAGGCAACTCGTCTGAGGCCGGTCTTTCTGGCTCTATACATAAAATTATTTTATAATATGATATAACCTCTGTCAACGCAGGCAGGATCATCACGATTTAGCACTCTTGACTGACGAGTGCTAAAGCCTTACTATAGTTGTATATGACAGACGTATCAAACAGCATTCTCGTACCTACGGTTATCGAAAAGACCCATATGGGGGAACGTGCCTACGACATATATTCACGGCTTCTTAAGGACCGAATCATCTTCTTGGGAACAGAGGTTAACTCAACAACCGCCAACCTTATAATCGCTCAGTTACTCTTCCTCCAAGCAGAGGATGCAAAGAAGGACATCTTCTTCTATATCAACAGCCCCGGTGGTGTTGTCTACGACTGTCTTGCTATCTACGACACCATGAACTACATCAAGCCTGACGTACAGACAATCTGCACCGGCATGGCAGCCAGCGCCGCAGCCATCCTGCTTGCCTCAGGTAAGAAAGGTAAGCGTTTCGCTCTGCCGCACAGCAAAATCATGATTCACCAGCCACATGGCGGCACTCAAGGTAAGATCACCGATCAGGAGATCGATCTCAGAGAAGCTCTAAACCTGAAAGCTCTCATTGAAGGGATCATGGTCAAAAATACCGGCCAGAAACAGTCGAGGCTTCATGAAGATATGGAACGAGACTTCTACATGACGGCTGATGAAGCCAAAAAGTATGGCATCGTTGACGATGTCATTGAGCACGCCTAAGAGAGGAGGAGTGCGACGGTAACAGTTTAAGCAGCTTGTACTGTTTCTGCAGGACGTAGATGCGCAATTGTCACTGTGATACCCTCGCCGCTCTCTGGATGTGCAGTGTCACGCTCGATTGACAGTTCGTCACGTCCATTGATGCGTCCATCGTAAACGAGTGCGTAGTGGTCGGAGTCAAAAGTAACCCGTGTTCTCTCTTCAGGCCTGCTACTTCCTTGCGCAAACGGGTCGACGTGCAATACGTCCCCATCAGAACCCACGACGACATACTGGCCATCAGGAGCGCGTGCAATGTAGCGTCTAGATTGCTCCGCATCCCCTTCCGATGGTCCAGTGAGGACTGCTAACACATCTGCTTCATAGCCTTCCTCGCCTTCTGGTATGAATAGATGTGTAATCGGAACACGCTCTGACATATTAGTATACGTACGAACGCCAAGCTCGGCTGTCACTGGCTCCGTGGCTACCTCATGTTGTCCGCCGATACGCACTGCCGAACCGCCCACATACGCCTGAAGCCCGGCTTGCGATGAGGATCTAGTATGTGGTTCCTCAACGCCATCTGTGGCTGCATTCTCTTGATCGTTTGACATATTTTTGTTTTCCACTTATTCATAATCAGTATGTCACACCGCCCCAGACTTAGTCTATATTGTTTTTAGTGTATAATTGACGTACTGTCAACCTAATGATTTGTGAGTAAGGCCATGAAGCTGCCTGAGTTTGACATCCCCCTAACCAATCCCCGAGTTAACTGGGCCGTTGCGACTATTACAGCCGGGATTATTGCGTTCGGGTTCTTTCACGCATCCTCCGAGCAAAATGCCCAAGCCCTTCGAGACACGGGATATGTTGCGATGGATACGGGTGGCGCACAGAGTGGCGATAGCCAGCTAGGTCAACTTCGCTCACGAGCCGAACATGCCGCTGAGTCGGGTGATTACCGTCGAGCCTATGACATCATGTCTCGAGCTACAGGGATCGCTATCTCCGCATTGGGCTCCGAATCGAACACTGCCGCAGATGCTTCGGCGGCCGTTAGTGCCGAAAACGCATCAAAAGAAGATACAGACGTCGTATGGATTGCGACTGCCAGTGGTCTGTTCTCGCTCGCCATGGAAGGTCTCGTCTGGACACCCGGCTACCGAGAAGCTGCTGAGCGCCGCAAAAGACGGCGCAGTCGTTAGCCGACTCGGCCCACAGGTGTCGTTCGGCGACTTGCAAGAGCGACTAACGCATCGTGGCCAATCTGAACAGTCGCGTTATCGATACTTGAGAGCATCACTCGTGCAGTTAATTCAGGATCGAGTGTAGGTAACCCAGCGAAGTCTACTTGATGTCCAGAAGCTCTCTCGAACTCAAGTGGGCGTCCGGCATTATCAAGCGTAGTGGTTATAAAGAGCCCATGTGCGCCCAACCTTCCCGTCGCCAGTCGGCGATGACTCCATTCATCGTGACCAAGCTCGAGTTCGTGACCCGATGGATAGATACCTGTAGGCGTCTTACCCAACTGTCCGACGAGTGCAAACATAGCATCATCAGTCACTAACAGATCAAGCGTCGGTGTTGTTCTTAAAAGACCCGCTGCCCACAGGCCAGCTTTTCCAACCAGGATAAACTCTCCACTGTGTGGCGGTCGGAGCAGACCAAGGTAATCAAGTTCTCGAGTAACCAGTTGGGCATGCTCTAGAGGAGACAATCTTTCTGGATCTACAATGACGTCTGCCATGAGATAACAATATATTAACTGTTCTTGTTAGCCGCCGTTGAAACATTGCCTATCACGAAGTGGACGATAATCTGAGCGAATAGGACGATGATCAGCCCAACGACCGCGTAGATTATGGTGTTCTTGGCGTTGCCTAGCTGTCCCGAATCGCCACCTGAGACGATGTAGCGAAACCCGCCGATTATGATCATGACGACTGAGACCGCGCCGATTAGGAAAGAGAGGATGGTCAGGGCGCTCTTTACGACAGAGTCGATCCCAGTGTTTGTGGTGTCTTGGCAGTCATTTGTACCTGAAGAGATGACTCCGTTACATACTCCATTCTGGACTGGATTTTTAGAGTTTTTCAGGTCAGCGGCGTGAGTAGTCAGCGCAGGCACTAGCGACACAGCGAAAAGAGACAAAAAGGTTACAGCTATTACAGCCAGGTGGGTATCGATAGTCTGTAGTATTTTCATGATTGGTTTTTATTTTTCACTCCTTATGCCTGGGATTATACAATGCTTTTGCTAATCAACCTATAACTAATTCCATATTTGATCTAAAACATCCTTGACACTTACCAACAGACCGTGAATAATAGAGTATTAAGAAGTAGTGTAAGCTGAGGCTAGGTGTATATCTTTGAATGTATATCCAATGGGGTAGCTTCGCTTGGAAGAACTTCGGCGCAGTTCTTTTTTGTGCGCGTTGTAACTCTGGGTCAGTGAGTTAACGCGCCGTTTTGGCCCCAACACATATTAATTTGCGGGAGGAGTCACTCTGCATGCCCACTAGTACGGCTTTAAAGCGCAAAACTTTTACAAAAATAGATGACGCGATTGCTTTGCCAAACTTGATCGCTCATCAGCTCAGCTCATTCCAATGGTTTGTAGAAGAAGGATTAGGCGAAATCTTTGCTGAGATCAACCCAATCGATGACTACACCGGGACCAAACTAGCCCTACGATTTAAAGAGTATCGTTTTGGCGAGCCAAAACTAAGCGAACGTGAAGCTCGCGAGAACAATACAAACTTTGAGGCACCCCTCAAAGCCATTCTCGAGCTAACCAACAAAGTCACCGGTGAGGTTAAAGAGCAAGAGATCTATCTTGGTGAATATCCATGGATGACAGAACGAGGAACGTTCGTTATCAACGGTGCTGAGCGCGTGGTCGTCAACCAGCTCATCCGCTCTTCGGGTGTTTTCTTTACGGCAGATACTATTGGAAACCGCTCTTTCTATGGCGCTAAGCTCATTCCTGGGCGAGGTGCCTGGCTCGAGTTTGAAACCTCAGCTAACGGAGCACTCTACGTAAAGATTGACCGTCGTCGTAAGATCCCCGTCACGACATTCTTGCGCGCCCTCGGCTACTCAACCAATGCCCAGATCAAAGATCTCTTCAAACACGTTGACACCGGCCCTTTGAACTACATCGACGCAACCCTTGAAAAGGATCCGACCCATGGTCAGAATGACTCCCTGATCGAGGTATATCGCCGTCTGCGGCCAGGCGATTTGGCTACCGTAGACAACGCTCGTGGGCTTCTGGAGAATATGTTCTTTACCTTTAAGCGTTATGACGTCAGCCGCGTCGGCCGCTACAAGATCAACCAGCGACTAGATATTAAAGTATCTAACACGGTCGAAAACCGCGTTCTCAGACTTGAAGATCTAACTGCCATTATCGCCGAACTGATCCGCCTGAATAACACCCAGGAAGCACCGGACGACATTGATGCCTTACACAACCGCCGCGTTAAGCAGGTCGGTGAACTTGTTCAGCGCCAATTCCGTATCGGTATGCTCAGAATGGAGCGAAACGCAAAAGATCGCATGTCGATGAGCGACATCGAAACTGTTACTCCAACCCAGCTAATCAATGCTCGCCCAATTGTCGCTGCTGTCCGCGAATTCTTCGCCAGCAGTCAGCTAAGTCAGTTTATGGATCAGACCAACCCGCTCTCCGAGCTTTCCCACAAGCGACGCCTCAGTTCAATGGGTCCCGGTGGTCTAAGCCGTGAGCGTGCAGGTTTCGACGTCCGCGATGCTCACGCTACTCACTATGGGCGTCTTTGTACTGTTGAGACACCAGAAGGCCCGAACATCGGCCTGGTACTCAACCTTGCAAGTTATGCCCGTATTAACGAGTACGGTTTCTTGGAGACTCCATATAGAAAGGTTATCAACGCAGTCACCGCCAAAGACGCTGAAGGACATGTACTTCGTCAAGGCGTTACCGATGACAAGGGCAAGGTCATCTTTAAGAAAGGTACCAAGATCACCAAGGAGATTGCCGCTAAGCTCGCCAAGCTTGACCGTGTCACTTTCCCAGTAAAGGCAGTGGTGTCTAACAAAGTAATCTACTTAGACGCTGCGACTGAATCACAGGAGATTATTGCCGAAGCTGGAAGCTCAGTCGATGAGAACGGTCACTTTACGAGTGACCGTATTAGTGCCCGAATCAACTCCATCCCAGGTGAGATCGATGCTGATGAGGTAACCTACCTCGATGCAGCTCGTAAACAGATTCTAGGAGCTACCGCTTCGTTGATTCCATTCATCGAGAAGAACCGTGTCGACCGCAGCCTGACAGGTGCAAACATGCAGAAGCAGGCTGTCCCGCTAATTCGAACGACGTCTGCGACCGTCGGCACCGGCATGGAAGCCGATATCGCTCAGAACACCGGCCAGCTAATAGTCGCCGAAGGCGATGGTGAAGTCGTCAAAGCAGAAGGTAACGAAGTTCAGGTCAAATATGGCCCGAAGGACGTCAAGATATACCAGCCGCAGCACTTTGTACGAACCAACGAAGGTTCCAGTTGCAACCAGAAAGTCGTCGTTAACAGGGGTGATAAAGTCAAGAAAGGCGACGTCCTTATCGAAGGTATGTCGATCGCTGATGGCGAACTCGCACTCGGTCGAGACTTCGTTGTCGCCTTCATGCCATGGGGCGGCTATAACATGGACGACTCCATCATTCTTAGCGACCGTATCGTCCGCGAAGACGAGCTGACCTCGATCCACATCGTCGACTTCATGGTTGAAGTCCGTGAAACCAAGCTCGGCCCCGAAATTGTTACCCGGGACATCCCAAACGTTTCAGAGGAGGCGCTGCGTCACCTCGACGAGAACGGTATTGTCCGTATCGGAGCAGAGGTTCACGCCGGTGACATCCTCGTCGGTAAGATCACTCCAAAGGGTGAACAAGAACTGAGCTCTGAAGAGCGACTGCTCCGCGCCATCTTCGGCGAGAAAGCCAAGGACGTCCGTGATACTTCACAGCGCATGCCGAACGGCAAGCACGGTAAGGTCGTTGGTGTTAAGGTCTTCAGCCGTGAGAACGGCCACGAACTAAAGGCAGGAGTCCTCATGCAGGTCCAAGTCTTTGTCGCTCAAATGCGTAAGATCTCAGTTGGCGACAAGCTGGCTGGACGCCATGGGAACAAGGGCGTTGTCGCACGTATTCTGCCGGAGGCAGATATGCCATTCACCGAAGACGGGACGCCAGTTGACGTCATCTTAAACCCACTCGGCGTGCCAAGCCGTATGAACCTTGGACAGCTCTTCGAAACCCATCTCGGAATGGCCGCTCGGGCGCTCGGCTACAAAGTCGTCACTCCGCCATTCAATGGCGTTCCTATCAGTACCATCCAGGACGAGCTTAAGAAAGCCGGTTTTTCAGAAGACGGTAAGATGCCTCTGATCGACGGTCGCACTGGAGAATACTTCAAAGAGCGCACCGCAGTCGGCGTTATGCACATGATCAAGCTACATCACATGGTTGATGACAAGATTCACGCCCGTTCAATCGGGCCGTACACCATGGTCACCCAGCAGCCGCTCGGTGGTAAGGCCCAAAATGGTGGTCAGCGATTCGGTGAAATGGAAGTTTGGGCCCTCGAAGCTTACGGCGCTGCCTCTACGCTTCAGGAGATGCTCACAATCAAGTCAGACGACGTCTTCGGACGATCCAAGGCGTACGAATCGATCATCAAGGGCGATATCATCAGCGGTCCGAAGGTTCCTGAGTCATTTAATGTTCTCGTCAAGGAACTTCAAGGTCTCGGCCTTCGTGTTGACCTGATAGCCAGCAAGAAAAAAGAGGTTGATGCTGAGGAGATTCTCCGCGACGCAGTAGCCGACGCCGCCGCCAATACTCCCGAGATCAAACCTGATATCTCTTCAATAGATGTCAGCGACGAATCGGTCGTGAATGAGTTCGATGCCGTAAAGGTAGCTGACGAACTGGAGACGCCAGTCAGTGGCGATGTGCCAGACATGCCCGTTCATGATGACTCGGGCGGAGGTGACGACGACGCTGCCGTTGTCGATGACGTAATAAATGATGAGGACGACCTCGTCAATGATGACCTACAAGATGAAGGAGAGGGGGCCCACAATGAGTAAGTTTAGCGCGCCCATGACCACCGCTATTTCTGACTTCGATGCTGTGCAGCTTGCAGTTGCCTCAGCCGATGACATTCTATCCTGGTCATACGGTGAAGTTACCAAGCCAGAGACTATCAACTACCGCACCCAGAAGCCGGAGCGCGACGGTCTGTTCTGTGAAAGAATCTTTGGACCAGTAAAAGACCTCTCACCACACGACGCCAAGTTAAAAGGTGTCCGTTCGCGCGAGATCGCCGTCGATAAGAATGGTGAGATCGTTACCAAGTCGATCGTTCGTCGTGAGCGAATGGGCCACATCACCCTAGCCTCACCAGTTACGCACATATGGTTCCTCCGCGGCACACCGTCAGCCATCGGTTTACTACTTGGCTTAACGGTCAAGAACCTCGAGCGGGTAGCCTACTTTGCAAGTTACTTGATTCTGAGTGTTGATACCGAGAAGCGCGACCAGTACCTTGCCGATGCCGAAGCTGCACTGGACGTTAAGAAGAACGAAATCAAGCAGCGATTTGAGGCTGAAGCGGCTAAGGAAGAGGCTAACGTAAAGGCTCTTGCCGAACAGCAGACCAAGGAACTAGAGACGGCTATGGCTGAATTCACCGATCAGAAGAATCAGCTTGAAAGTCTTGAGAAAGCCCACCTTATCAGTGAAGTTGACTACCGCAACCTGCCAGATGAGTATGCTGCTCTTATAAAGGTTGGTATGGGCGGCCAGGCCATTAAGACCCTCCTTGACGAGATCGACATCTCGGAGCTAATTGCCAATCTCAATACTGAAGTAGAAGCCGCCAAAGGCCAACGCAAGCGCAAACTGATGATGCGCCTCAAGATGCTTGAGGGTATGCAGCGGGCCGGTATCAAGGCCAACAGTATGTGTATCTCAATCCTGCCCGTCATTCCACCCGACCTTCGACCGATGGTGCAATTGACTGGTGGTCGTTTCGCAACCAGTGACTTAAACGACCTATACCGGCGAGTTATTAACCGAAACAACCGTCTGAAGAAGCTTATTGACCTCAATGCCCCTGAAGTTATCCGCCGCAACGAGATGCGTATGCTCCAAGAAGCCGTTGATGCCCTCGTCGATAACAATGCCACTCGAAGTGGCCGAGCCGTCTCCTCAGCCGGTGGACGTCGCCGCCTCAAGTCCTTAAGCGACATGCTCAAAGGTAAGCAGGGGCGTTTCCGACAAAACCTGCTCGGTAAGCGTGTCGATTACTCTGGCCGTTCGGTCATCGTTGCCGGCCCCGAGCTAAAGATCAGCCAGTGCGGTCTGCCAAAGCTGATGGCCCTCGAACTCTTCAAGCCGTTTGTTATCCACTACTTGCTCGACAATGAGCATGCCCACAACATCAAGTCGGCCACACGCCTGATCGAGTCAGGGAACAGTGTCGTCTGGGATGCCCTCGACGAAGTAATTAAGGGCAAGTACGTTCTTCTGAACCGTGCTCCAACCCTTCACCGTCTCTCAATCCAAGCTTTCCAGCCCAAACTGATCGAAGGTAAGGCTATCCAGCTCAACCCGCTGGTTGCCAAGGGTTTCAACGCTGACTTTGATGGTGACCAGATGGCTGTCCACCTGCCACTTTCAGAGAGTTCACAGCTTGAGGCCGCAGAACTGATGGCCTCTGCTCGCAACCTTTTGAAGCCTGCTGACGGTGCTCCGGTCCTTAACATTGCCCAGGACATCGTCCTTGGTTGTTACTACCTGACCTACCCGAAGCCTAGTGCTCAGCTCAAGCTCAAGCCATTCTCGTCGGTCGCTGAAGCTGTCTACGCATATGAGCAGGGCCTGATCAAACTACAGAACCCAATCTCCATACCAGCCAAAGGCAAGACCCGCGAGACGACTCTCGGACGCTTCCTCTTCAACGAGATCTTCCCCGAAGACTTTGCCTACCAGGAAGCAACGATGAACAAGAAGCAGCTCAACAAAGTACTTGCTGCGGTCTTCGAAAAGTATGGACCTGAGACCACTGCCCAGCTGGCCGACAAGATGAAAGAGTTGGCCCTTGAATATGCCACCCAAGCCGCTATCTCAACGGCCATGACCGACTATGTTGAGGCTCCTGGCATCGACGAGGCTATTGCTGAAGGTGGCGTCAAGGCTGCTGAGATCCAAGAACAGTACGAGATGGGTCTAATCACCAACGAGGAGCGCTACAACCTGACCGTTGCCAACTGGCGAGCCGTCGACAAGAAAGCTCAGGACATCTTCCAGACCTTACTAAGCGACCAGGACACCTCTATCTCGGTCATGGTCGACTCTGGAGCCCGTGGAACACTCAATAACGTCAAGCTGGCATCCGGTCTGATCGGTATCGTCGTCGATGCGACTAACAAAGCCATCGAGCTGCCGGTTCGCTCAAGCTTCAAGCGCGGTCTCTCTCCACTGGAAGCCTTCGTCGCAACCCGTGGTGCCCGTAAGGGTCTCATCGACACCGCTCTTAAGACTGCCGACTCCGGTTACCTGACCAGGCGCCTCGTTGACGTCAGCCAGGATGTCTTCACGGCTATCGAAGATTCCGATGACCCAGGTTTTGCAATCTACCGAAGTGAGACTGAGGATACTATGGTGGCGTTCGCAGACAGAATCTACGGTCGTGCTGCAGCTGAGGCTATCAAGTTAGATGGCAAGACAGTCACCAAGAAAGGTGAGATCATCAGCCGCGAGGTGGCCGACGCTGTTGATGCTAGCGATCTGAATGAAGTGAAGATCATGAGCGTCCTCTCTGACACCAGTCTCCGAGGTATCAGCCCACGATCATACGGTATCGATATGGCCACTGGCGTTACCGTGGTTGCTTACCAGCCGGCCGGTGTTATCGCCGCTCAATCAGTCGGTGAACCCGGCACCCAGCTAACACTCGACACCAAGCATGATGCCGGTACTAAGGGCGCTGAAGACGTGACCACTGGTCTGCCACGTGTCGAGGAACTCTTCGAAGCCCGCACTCCGAAAGGTCAAGCTTTCGTATCTGAGATT